>DRKK01000098.1 GCA_011051815.1 Sphingomonadales bacterium
AGACCTTAACCTGGCTGATATTCAATTGTTTCTGGTTTGCCCGCAAAACAATAAGGTTTAGGGCTTTGTTGACTACATCCTTAAGCGAGACACTATCCATATCAAGCTTGATCTTGCCGCTTTCCAAAACCGCCACATCAAGCACATCATTGATCAGTTCTAGCAGATGATGACCAGCGGACATAATATCATTGCTATAGGACACATATTGAGGATTCAAGTCACCGAACACCTGCATTTTCGTAGCCTCGGCAAAGCCGATAATGGCATTAAGCGGCGTTCTGAGCTCATGGCTCATGGCCGCCAGAAATTCACTTTTGGCCCCCAAAGCAACTTCGGATTCCGCCGAGGCCATATCCAGTTGAATATTCTTGTTGGTAAGTTCTTCAAGCGTATGTTCCAGTGATTTTTGAACGGCAATGGTTTCCAGACGCGCCTTGTAATTCACCGTGACATCCATCCCGGCACCACGGTATCCCATGAATTCACCCGTTGAAGAATCAAATATCGGCACACCACTCAAATGATTATAAACCAGTTCCTCATCCGCATTTTCAATCAGAAAAAGCTGATCCCGAAAAGGTTTCATACCGTCAAGAAAGCTCTCACAATTTACCGTCTGTCCGTCTATTTCTGTCTTAAGCTTCCCAAAATCCTCAAAACGCTTGCCGTTCAATAACATGACCGGCATGCCCGTAATCGCCATCAGGCGGTCCGAAACAAAGGTAATGTTGTAATCACGATCAATTTCCCAATACCAGTCCGATGTTGCCCGGGCAAAGTCACGGAATCTCTGTTGCATCAGCCTTTCATGGCCGAGCGTTTGCATGTTATCCGTATAGTCCACATAGGTTCCACCGACCGCAATTACCCGGCCCTCATCATCACAAACCGGAAAATGCCGGGAACGATATTGCCGGGGGCTGCCCTGAATTTTTATGGTTTCTTCAACAAAAACATTCTGGCGAGTCAATTGGACTTCATTTAAAATAGCCGTCAGACTGGCCGGCAACGGACTATCTGTGCCGCCCTGTGCTTCTTTATCGCCCACATATTCACAATTTGATACCAGATTTCTGTAACCTTCATTCACATAGGCCAATTCACCCGAAATGGTTGATATATATAAGGGAACCGTGTCATCAAAGCTCATATGATCTATAAGCTCATGAATTTTATCCAATGTGGTCGCAGGTTTGTTGTTTGATTTTTTTACACCGTTCGCAGAAATACGCTGAACCAGTTCCAGCGGAATGATTGTCTGGTTCTTTAATTTTGGCACCAGCCTCTTTCCGGCATCTTTAGCACCTGCTAAATATTGGTCGGTTCTGCCAAACATGTTATACGGCGTCCTTCATGGTCAATATAGCGTTTTGATACCCCAGATCCCGTTGCCAGTGCCTAACGGCAACTTTGGCATTGTTGACTTTAATATCATCATACAAGGATAAAATTGAATTGACCAGCCCGGTCGTTCGTGCCCGCCCCCCTGTACGGGATTGTACAACCAGCAAAAAGATCGAGGCAAAAATATCCCGGTCAATATCCAGTGACTTGGCAATGATGGCCAGGCTTTCCCCCGTCCGTTCCCGTATAGCCCGCCAAATAATGTCAACATCAAGGCCCGTCAGTTCCGACAGTCCGGCAACAAACAGGTTAATCTTTTCCTGGCGCAGGCACCCGCGCAGAAAAACGATATCCAATTCACCTTTGCCAGCCAATTCCTTGGCAAGTCTAAGGGCCGTCCTCATGATGCCATCTGTAGCCCCATGATTCTGAATAGCTGTTTTAGTTGCCATTTCGAGGGCATCGTCCATCTGGGTGTTGTCCACATTAAATTCTACGATAATCTTGCGCCGCAAGGCAGCGGATACCCACCAGTACATCTGATAGGCCAGTTCCGCAGGAAGGTCATGCCGACTTAACAAAGGCTCCTGAAACCGATCCAGATTTCTGGATTCTGCCACCAGATATTTCATGGAAAGTTCTGAAATCTCAGCATTCTCATTATTTACCAGAGCCTCAACCACATCCTCACTGCCCAATTCTATGAGCTCGCTGCTGACGTCTTCGCTCACATGAAAACGAATGGCTATGGCCATGCGGTGCGCATCTGTGCGATTGCGAATAATTTCAATCAACTGCTCATCTTTCAAAACGCCGCTTTTGGTCAGCATGGGCTCAGCTATTTCAATGGATTGATCGGCCAGTTTAGCTGCGAGTTCCGGGGATACATCATCAATTGTGGACAGCCGTTTGCTTAACTCCTTACGCACGGATTTTTCCACTGAATTAATAAGTTTGAGCAGCACATCATTCATCAAGGCACGTTCATGCTCATTGAGCCGCCCTTCCGGAGACAGGAACAAATCAGATATATTTTCCACCAGTTCATTACGGGATGTCACAGACTTTTCCTGTGCCAACCGCAACAAATCCTTGGCAGTCATCTTGGCTTTTAGCGTCCCCATGTTGCTCAATCTACCCTTTGTTTATTATTATTAATGAGACAGACAGAAAATGCCCTGTCATGTTTGACGCCCCTTTTATAGACACAGTTTATTAACAAAGACTAAAAATATGCATAAAATATTACCCCTAAAACCTTATGTGGCCTAGAGTTTACAGGTCATAAATCTCCGTATTTTTCAACTTTCCCGGGCCTGCTGCACCAGAAAAGATACCATACTGCGAAGTTTTGCCGGCTTTACTGGTTTTTCCAATAGAGAAAAGCCGCTGTCCCGCACCTGTTCCAGCTTTTCACCACCAGCGCCTGTCATAATGATCGCAGGGATGGTTTTTACGACTTTTTTCTGTATTGCTTTAACGGCTTCAATACCGCTGGCATCTTTTAACTGTATATCAGATATGATTAAATCAGGGGTAAAGTCTTCACTCTCCAGAAAGGTCATCACCTCGCCGCAAGTATTAAAATCGACCACGATATGTCCCCAATGACGCATAATGGCAATAATACTCTCAAGAGAAGCCCCCTCATTATTCAGGATGATTGTCCGCGCGCTCACATCGCCGGGCAATATGTGAATATCCGCGGTTTCCGGTAAAATCTTGCTAAGATTGCCCAGAGGAACTTTAATTGAAAAAACTGAACCGACGCCCATTTCTGACCGCAGGCTGATTTTATGATCAAGCAGGTCACATAGGCCTTTTACGATCGACAGACCAAGTCCAAGACCTTGTGACGCCTGCCCACCGCCGTCATTAATCTGGTAAAATTCCTGAAAAATATCATTCTTTTTGCTCTGCGCTATACCAACACCGCTGTCCGACACATGAATGACGACATGATCATTCTCAATGTCACAAGATATAAAAACATACCCCTGTTCCGTATAGCGTACCGCGTTGCTGACAAGATTACGCAATATCCGACATAACATTTCTTTATCACTGTAAATCACCTGTGGACAACAGGGCTTTGCTTCCAGATTCAACCCTTTTTCCCGGGCCTGTTCGGCAAACTCCTGAATAATCTCGGCCAATATGTCATCAAGGGTAAAATGCGACCTGTTTGGCACCATCACCCCTGCCTCAATTTTGGAAATATCCAGAAGCGACCCCAATAAACTCCGCAAAGATTCAGATGTTTGGCCAATTTTTTTGGTTAATATCGATATTTCAGCCGGGTTTTTTTCATGTTGCAAAGCCTCAACAAAAAACCCCATGGCATGGAGGGGTTGGCGCAAATCATGGCTGGCCGCCGCCAGGAAACGTGATTTCGCCTCATTATTACCGTCCGCGATATCACGGGCGGCATCCGCCTTGCTCTTTTCCTGTTTTAATTTTTCAATCAGTTCCTTATTTTCCTGAACCAGAATGATACTTTTTAAAACACTTTTTTGCGCCACATAACAAATGACCAAGTTGACGATTAAAAACAACAACATCAACACCCCTATGGCAACAAATAATTCCTGCTGTGTAATAATACAACGGATAGCAAAAGGAAGAATACAAGGGATGGCATAAGCAAAAAACGCCACCCTATAGGTGGATAAATTCGGCACAGCGCCCGCAACCAATCCACATAAAAGGGTTGTCATCAATACTAAAAGAAATGGATCCGGCTCCATGGGAATAAGCAGCCCCAGAGACCCCCAGGCAACGCCCCCTAAAAAGGCCAGAGCAACAAGAATACGGGCATGCGTTTTTACATTTTCAACGGTAATATCAATATGTTTCAGACTATTGTAATGCCATAGCCTGACGCTATTCACCAGGACAAGAGATCCAAGCAATACGAGTGGAATCCATCCCTCTACATTGCCCATCAATACCAGTGAAATGATGACAGCAACAAGCAAGGTCAACCCCACCATTAAGGGAACTTGCTTGGCTATTAACTTTATCTGTTCGACAAAAATATACAGATCGGAAG
>DRKK01000099.1 GCA_011051815.1 Sphingomonadales bacterium
CGCAGACCATGAATATTGAAAATAAACCGGAAAAGATGGAAGTCAGCACAGGGCCATTGCCCGCATCGCGCAAGATTTATGTGTCGGGGACAGTGGCCCCGGATATTCGGGTGCCCATGCGCGAGATTGACCTGCATCCTTCAGCGCAGGAAAAGCCGGTGCGGGTTTATGATACTTCTGGCCCCTATACGGACCCGGATGTGGAAATTGATATTTACAAAGGTCTGCACCGGCTTCGGGATGGCTGGATCAAAGCGCGGGGGGACGTTGAGGAATATGACGGGCGCGATATAAAGCCAGAGGATAATGGCAACGCCATGGGCAAATATCTGGTTGAGGAATTCGCGGTAAAGCACCGTCCGCTCCGGGCAAAAAAGGGCAAGAATGTTACCCAGATGGACTATGCCCGGCGCGGGATCATCACCCCGGAAATGGAATATATCGCCATTCGGGAGAATATGGCCCGGGTGGAAGCTGGCGATGATTACAAAAGGGATGAATATGCCGAGGATTTCGGGGCCAATATCCCCGATGAAATAACCCCGGAATTTGTCCGCAAGGAAGTGGCCGAGGGCCGGGCAATCATTCCGGCAAATATTAATCATCCGGAGGCCGAACCCATGATCATAGGCCGGAATTTTCTGGTCAAGATCAATGCCAATATCGGCAATAGTGCGGTTGCCTCCTCTGTGGCAGAGGAAGTGGAGAAAATGGTCTGGTCAACCCGCTGGGGCGGCGACACCCTGATGGACCTGTCCACGGGCCGCAATATCCATAATACCCGCGAGTGGATCATCCGCAACTCGGCTGTGCCCATTGGTACGGTGCCCATCTATCAGGCTTTGGAAAAAGTGAACGGTATTGCCGAAGACCTCACATGGGAAGTTTTCCGCGATACATTGATTGAACAGGCAGAGCAGGGGGTGGATTATTTCACCATCCATGCGGGCGTGTTGCTGCGCTATATTCCCATGACCGCCAAGCGGGTGACGGGCATTGTCAGCCGGGGCGGGTCGATCATGGCCAAATGGTGTCTGTTCCATCATCAGGAAAGCTTCCTCTATACCCATTTTGAGGAAATCTGTGAGATTATGAAGACCTATGACGTGTCTTTCTCGCTCGGGGATGGTCTGCGTCCGGGGTCGATAGCCGATGCCAATGATGATGCACAGTTCGGCGAGCTTGAAACTTTGGGCGAGCTGACCAAGATTGCGTGGAAGCATAATGTTCAGGTTATGATCGAGGGGCCGGGTCATGTGTCCATGAACAAGATCAAGATCAATATGGACAAGCAGCTTAAAGAATGTCACGAGGCCCCGTTCTATACCTTAGGCCCGCTCACCACCGACATTGCGCCGGGCTATGACCATATCACCAGTGGCATCGGGGCGGCTATGATTGGCTGGTTCGGTTGTGCGATGCTGTGTTATGTGACCCCGAAAGAACATCTTGGTCTGCCCGACCGGGATGATGTGAAGGTCGGGGTCATAACCTATAAAATTGCGGCCCATGCCGCTGATCTGGCCAAGGGTCATCCGGGGGCGCAATTGCGCGATGATGCCCTGTCACGCGCGCGGTTTGATTTCCGCTGGGAGGACCAGTTCAACCTGTCTCTGGACCCGGAAAAGGCCCGCGAGTATCATGATCAGACCATGCCGAAGGAGGCCCATAAGGTGGCCCATTTCTGTTCCATGTGCGGCCCGAAATTCTGTAGCATGAAAATCAGCCAGGAAGTGCGCCAGTTCGCCGATAACGGCATGGCGGAAATGGCGGAAAAATTCAAAAATTCCGGTAGTGAGATATATCAAACCGTAGAGGCCAACAAAACATCAAATGATGCCCTTGGGTAAGCAGGGACCCTGAAACAAGTTCAGGGTGGCAAATATATGGGAACGGCATTGCCCTCCCGTGTCATTCTGAACTTGGTTCAGAATCCATTTGTCAGCCTGCGAGATGCCTTAAAGATGGACCCTGAAACAAGTTCAGGGTGACGATTGCGGGGGTGTGAGTAATTCTCAATGACCTTTATGGTCGGCTATGATTTTTTCCATGAAGGTGACAAGCTTGGTAAACTGACGGGCGCGGGTGAAATTTTCCCGGTTGGGATTTGGTTTTTGCGCACCGATAGCTTGTTTTTTGGTTTTTAGAAGGCCGGACAAATAGGCGGCAACCTCATCCACGTCGTTGCTGACCAGACCAAAGTCATTATCCCGGATAATATCGGCGGCTTCTCCCGTGGTGCTGCCCAGCGATAATATGGGCTTGTTCGCCCCGATATATTCAAATAGCTTGCCCGCGATGACGCCGTTCTCGCTTGGGTGGTCCCAGCGTAGCAGCATAAGCACATCAACCTGTTGTTGTAGGGTTAGCAATTCCTTTTGCGGGATATAGCGGTTGCAGACAACCACATCTTCCAGCCCATGTTGTTTGATAAGATCATTCTGACGGTCGTTTAGGTCCGCGCCCCCCTCGGGCGTATAGAGCAGGACAGTGAACTCCTGTGCTGCTTTACCCATTTTGCCCAGAGCCTCAAACACCACAGAGGGGTCACGTTTTTCGCCGTATAGATAGCCCGCATATAACAGGGTGATTTTATCTTTGTCATAGGATGATTGGTCTTTGAGGTTGAAATCTGCCGGATCAAAGCCATTCATGACAAATTCAACGGGAACATTTCGGGCTGATTTC
>DRKK01000100.1 GCA_011051815.1 Sphingomonadales bacterium
GATCAACTATTACTTTCGTCCTTTAAGAGCTTAACGAATGAACAGCTCACTTTATTCCCGTATTTGAAGAAAAATATTTTACGGCCAGTTTTTTTGCATGACTTTCTGCTCGTCATCGGCACTCAATGCGTCCCCTTTGATCAAGCTGCGAATAACAGTCGTCACGGCGGAATTATCCTCTCCGCTGGCCGTTTGATATAGCCCGTTCTGCGCAGCTGTAGCTCCGGCAGAACCAACAGAGATTTTGACAACCCACGCATCTTCCATACGGCAAGCCACATTCTGCGATGTGGATTTCTGTCCGATCACACGATAGGCCCGACAATATTTATCATCCCCGGTTTTGAAGGTCATCGATGGCAAAACAACCGTATCACTATCAGCCGCAAGCCGTACGGGTGATGCACTGGGTTGATGTTCAAGAACCGCAAACAGCTTGTTATCCGGCCCGATAACCCCTGTAGTCTGCTGAGCCAAAATTTTCTCTGCGGACGCACCCCCCGATGAAGGCGGCGGCACAAGATACCTGCCCGCCCCAAGACCAACGAACAACATGACACTGGCCGCCATAGCCACTTGCCATATGGGGGCCTGCGTGCGCATAACAGGTTTCGTCTTGAACGGCAGAACAGTAGGAGTTTCTTCCTCAGAAATAGTTTTTTGACTTTCCGGGAATTTATCCAGCATGTCCAGAATACCCGCGGGCATGGGCTTGCTGTCAATGGCATGATAAGCCTGTGCAATAGAGGCATCATTCCGGCGCATATCCTTGACCCGTCTGGTGAGTTCCGGTGAGGAATCTATCTGCCTAGCCACATCCGCGATGTCATCAACACTCAGTTCACCATCCAGATAGGCGGTTAAAATTTCATCGGTAATTTTCATTGCAATCTCCCCGGCACATCCATGCCCCCCATATCATATGAGGCATCCTGTTCCGGCGCCCGCAGGAGCTGTTCGAGTGCCTTACGGGCCCGGGCCAGACGGCTCATTACGGTCCCAATGGGCAGGCTCAAAAAAGTTGCGGCTTCTTTATAGGAATAGCCCTCCACAATAATCAGGAAAACTATGATCCTCTGTTCCTCGTGCAATTTATCCATGGCCGTCTGCACGTCCCGCAGACCGAGCTTGTTTTCTTGCACGGTTTCGCCGTCTATCCACGGCTCATTCTGGCTATCCATCGGGTCGATGGTATGCCCTCGCACTCGCCGGGACCGCCATTCGTCTATCCAAAGATTCTTGCACATTCTAAACATCCATCTATCAAGGTCTGTACCCTGTTGAAACTGATCATATTTTGACAATGCCTTTTCAACCGTATTCTGTAACAGGTCGTCCGCATCCACGGCCGACCCGGTAAGTGAATAGCAATATCGCCTTAGTCTTGGCAATAATGCAACAATGTCGTCTCGCCATTGCTCGGCTGTGGTTGTCATTCAGTATCCCTAACGTATCAAGGCGCAGATTTATTCCGCATTTTATTAAAAAAATATAGAATGGATAATCAAAACATGATTTATTTCTTAAGCAATATCTTATGTGATATAATCTGTAATAACCAAAATTTATTAATTCTTTATTTTCGGGAATAAATAATAACACCAAAGCGTTAATATAACAAAAGGCCCGGTCCTTATGGGCATGTCAATGATGTTTTATGTTAATCATTATATGTGAGACTATATGATTAACAGGGTGAAAACCAATGAAGAATATTAAAATTATTTTTACCGAACGCTTGAAAAAAACCTTTATTTTCTTGGGTTTAATTGCGATATTCATGAACTCACCAAGCGATTCTGCTGCAGCGGAACGGGCCACGGCCCTCCTGCCACTGACAAGTTATAATGGCCTGAGTATTACGCTTTCTTCATTCGCCGGCGGCCGGAAAATTGATATGATTTCAGACCGTATCGCGGACCGTATTGCCGACCGCGCCATGAGACGCGCCGCAAAACGGGCCGCAGATAAGGCCGAAATTCGGGCCGAAGTGAAGGCTGAAATAAAAGCCGAGACAATGGCCATAAGAAAAATAACTGACCGCGCCGCAGCCATTGATATGATACGGACAAAAAAAACAAACAGAAAAGCCCGAAAAACAGAGAAAAGGGCGCTTAACCGGCTTCAAAAATTTCAAAATCTATATGATGATAATGGTTTCAAAGCCATAGACCATGAACTTCTTATTCTGGCCGGGAAGGATGCCTTGCTGAATATTGATGAGAAGAACTACACCATTACATCACGTAAATATCTGACTGGTCTGGATATGGTTTTGATCAAAGTATCTTCGCCAAAAAACAAAAAACTTTCCCTATCTGCATCGGAAATGAAAAACCGGATTGACAATGCTGACATTAGCCTCAATCATCTTTTTATACCTGAATTTCAGGATACGGACGATCGCAATGCGCCCTATACCATCACAGATATATCGCGAAATCTGAATTTAACAGCCTCGAATGCAACAGATGTCCACATCGGCCTGATCGATACGATGGTGGACACATCTCATTCCGCTCTGATTAACCAAGCCATAACGATCGAAGACTTTGTCCCCTATGACAAAGAAAGGCCAAAATATCACGGAACGGCCATAGCCGCCATTCTGGTTGGCCATGACCCGGATAAATACAAAGGCATTGCCATCGGGGCCAAACTATATGCCGCAAGTGTGTTTTTCAAATATGACAAGACAAAAGTTGCCGCCACCACGGAAAGTCTGATTTTAGCCCTGGATTGGCTGGTGCAGCAAAAAACATCTGTTATTAACATGAGCTTAAGTGGCCCCCCCGACCCACTGCTGGAAATTGCCATTAACAAAGTTATGGAAAAGGGCAGCATCATCGTCGCGGCAGTGGGCAATGGAGGCCCAGCGGCGGCACCGCTTTATCCGGCGGCCTATCCCGGTGTTGTGGCCGTAACAGCGGTGGATAAACAGCAGCATGTCTATTTGCAGGCAAACAGAGGCCATCATGTTGCCTTCTCTGCGCCGGGCGTCAATATCCCAACGGCCAACGCGGGCGGTGGCTACCGAATAAGGTCCGGAACCTCTATCGCGGCCCCCTTTGTCAGTGCTATTTTAGCTGAGTTGACCTCTGGTAATGATACGGTTAACATCGTGAAATTATTGGAGAAAAATACCATAGACCTCGGGGAAAAGGGCTTTGACAACACCTATGGCTATGGTTTAATTCAAGCGGTAAACACACAGGTTTCCACCCTGCAATAAAATTAAACACACTCTGTTTTATTTAAAGGGAATCCCGGCGTCTTCCAATATTTTCTTTACCGGGGCCATTTGCTTCTCAAAATGTCGCCATTTTCCGATAGAAGAAGAATATATCTTGCCCCGAACCTGTGCTGCACTCAAGGTGGTGATGGCTTTTTTAGTCTCGCGGTAATTCAGGCAGGCGGGGTCCCAATCCAACCCGCACCAGTCAATGATCCGCCGGGCTTCCTGTTCATGATCTGCAATAACATCCTCATAATTCACATCCAGTATGGCCCCGGGAAGGGCGGCACGCCAATGATCCATCAGACGGTAATAGGCAACAAAATATTGTGCCAAATCAGTCAAATCATAGGAAAAGGGATAGGGGGATAAAAACAGGGCTTTATATATGGAATAACAGCTGTCCATGGGGTCCCGGCGCACGTGGATAATCCGGGCATTGGGCAGGGCACGCTTGATCATACCGCAATATTGAAAATTAAACGGCAGTTTGTCGGTAAAATGTTTTGA
>DRKK01000101.1 GCA_011051815.1 Sphingomonadales bacterium
ACTGTGGATAATCAGGCTCCGATTATCAAGGGCATTAATAATGACCCGGACGCCCTGCGCATCATGCAACGGGAATTAAAACGTAATAAGGTTGAAAATCATTACTTCTTCTGCGGGCGCGACATCATCGGCCATAAGGCCTTTAATGTGCCGATTGAGGAAGCGTGGCGCATCCTGAACGAGTCCCAAAAGGGCCTGTCCGGCGTTGAAACCCATGCCCGCCTGTCCATCACCCATTACAAGGGCAAGACCGAAGTGGTGGCCGTGAGCAACAAGCCCGCACCGGGCATTCCGGGCGGTGAAAAGGGGGTCGTGGTTATGAAGCTGTTGCGCGGCGCGGCGGACGCCCCGGACCGGGGCAAGATCACCATCCTTGGCCGCAATCCCGACGCCATCTGGTTCAGCGGCTATAACGACCGGGTCATCTATGATGAAGCCGGATTGTTTGAGGGCGTTTAAAGCAGACCCCGGATAGATTTCAATGATATCAGAACCGCATCGGCCAGCTGGTCGATGTGGCTTTCTGTCATGGGGGTGGACAGGGTGAGGGCGCCCGTATGGATCATCATAATGCCATTGTCATACAGGCTATTTATAAAGGCATTGATGGCTTTCTTCTCGGCTTGTGATGGATGGGTATCCCGATAGTTTTTCGGGGCTTCGGCTTTCAGGTGGATGCGATAGAGGCTGCCACTTCCGGTCACGCTGGCCGGAACATCGGCGAACCTGATCACCTCACGCAGGCGGGCGGCGGTATAGTCACCAAGGGCATTCAGGCGTTTTACGGCCTGTGCATCGAACAGCTCCATAGCCACGCGGCCTGCGGTCATAGTGATGGGGTTGGCGGAAAAGGTGCCGGAATGGGGCAAGCGGCCATTGGTGAATACCGCCATGACCTCTTCCCGTCCCGTAAGGGCCCCGACCGGAAAGCCGCCGCCGATCATCTTGCCCAGTGACGTCAGGTCCGGTGAGATGTCAAAGCGATCCTGCATCCCGCCCACTTCACTGCGGAAGGTGATGACCTCATCATACATGAGCAATGCCCCGTTGGCCCTTGTCCACTTACTGAGCGCCGTGACAAATTCGGCGCTGACCGGCACCATGCCGATACGGTGGGGGATCGGGTCGATAAGGACGCAGGCAATGTCATCGGCCTGTTCATTCAGGATCGCAATGGCCTTCTCCGGCGCGTTAAACGGAATGATGACCATATCTTCCAGCACGCCGCTAGGGGTTCCTTGGGCCAGCGGCACTGCATTGGGGTGATCCGGCCCGCCCCAGTTTTCCGGTGTCGGGGCCTGACTGACCTCTGCATAGTCATAGGCTCCGTGATAACTGCCCTCCACTTTGGCAATTTTTGTCCTGCCGGTGAAGGCGCGGGCGGCCTTCATGCCTGCCATAACAGCTTCGGTGCCGGAATTCATAAAGCGGATTTTATCAAAATTGGGGGACCGGCCAACCATATGTTCTGCAAACAGAATTTCAGCTTCGGTCGCCATCGTGAAGGCGGAGCCTTTGGCAAGCTGTGCGCTAACCGCGCTGACGATGGGCTCAAAGGCGTGGCCATGGATATGAGAGGCCATATTATTGGCAAAATCAAGCCGTTCCACTCCGTCCACATCTGTAATAACGCAGCCTTTGGCATGGCTCACATAGAGTGGATGATCGCCGCGCAACAGGGTATTGCGGCTGACCCCGCCGGGCAGAACTTTTTGGGCGCGTTTAAACAGGGCGGCACTTTTGGGGCTGGGCATATCATATCTTTCCTTTGGGCAAGAGCGGGGCATCGGTTTTAGCGGCGACTTCGGCGAAGCTGATGCCGGGGGCCAGTTGCCGGACCTGAAAACCGCCCGCTGTCACATCAATGATGGCAAGGTCCGTATAAATGCGGCTGACCACGCCTTTGCCCGTCAGGGGATAGCTGCATTTTTGCACCAGTTTCGGGGTGCCGTCCCGGGTCACATGCTGGCTGGTCACATAGATGGTTTTCACCCCGGCCACAAGGTCCATGGCTCCGCCCACCGCCGGGATAGCATCCGCTGCTCCCGTGGACCAGTTGGCCAGATCACCGGTTGCGGAAATCTGCATGGCCCCCAGAACGCAGACATCAATATGGCCGCCCCGGATCATGGTAAAGCTGTCGCCGTGGTGGAAATAGCTGGCCCCCGGCAGGGCGGTGACCGCTTTCTTTCCCGCATTGATTAATTCGGGGTCTTCCTGCCCGGGGTCTGGCGCGGGCCCCATGCCCAGCAGGCCATTTTCTGTATGATAGATAAATTCCCGGCCTTTGGGGACAAATTTAGTCACAAGCTCCGGGATTCCAATGCCTAGATTGATATAGGCGCCGTCGGGGATATCCTGCGCCACATTTTCCGCCATCTGTTCGCGGGTCCATCCTGTTGCATTCTGGCTCATGGATAATGGGCTCCCTGTGCGATCAGATGAGATTCCACCAGCGGGTCCGTCACCTCGGTTATACGGTCAACAAAGATATTGGGGGTGATCACTATTTCCGGGTCAATGGTGCCGACCGGGACTATTTTTCTGGCCTGAACAATGGTGGTTTTGGCGGCGGTACACATAATGGGATTGAAATTACGGGCGGTCTTGTTATAGGTCAGATTGCCCTGAATATCCGCTGTCTCGCATTTGATCAGGGCAAAATCAGCGGTCAGGCCATATTCCAGCACATAATCCCGCCCGCCAATTGTGCGCACCTCCTTGCCCTTGGCCAATGGGGTGCCCACGGTGGTGGCGGTATAGAAAGCCGGAATTCCGGCCCCGCCTGCCCGGATGCGCTCGGCGAGGGTGCCTTGGGGGACAATTTCAAGTTCGATTTTTCCGGCTCGGTAAAGTTCGGGAAAAACTTTGGAATGGCTGGACCGGGGGTAGGAGCAGATCATCTTTTTCACCTGCCCATTGCCGATGAGGGCGGCAAGCCCTACCTCGCCATTGCCGGTATTGTTATTGATGATGGTAAGCCCTTTGGCCCCCTGATCGATGAGGGCATGGATCAGCTCGATGGGGCTGCCCGCCTCACCAAAGCCACCAACCATCACCACTGCCCCGTCCGGAATGTCGGCCACAGCGGCGGCGATGCTGTCTATGCGTTTGTCTATCATAGGTAATGAGTAGGCCGTCTGAACGGCCTAGGCAACCCATAAATAGTCAATTATATATTACGAAAGGTAATGTTATATGACGCCCCGGCGCATTTGATCCAGCTCGATAGATTCAAACAGGGCTTTGAAATTCCCTTCGCCAAAACCGTTGTTTCCCTTACGTTGGATGATCTCAAAGAAAATGGGGCCGATGACGGTGTCGGTGAATATCTGCAACAAAATGCCGTCCTTTTCACAACCATCTATGAGGATACGGCGTTTGCGCAGTTCTTCTACATCCTC
>DRKK01000102.1 GCA_011051815.1 Sphingomonadales bacterium
GCCGTTAGCCGCAGAAAAAGACCGGCCGGGCTGTTGGGCAGGGGAATCCCGGCACTGTCATCAATGAGGATGTCCCAACGTTTCAATTCCCCGGCCACCCGCCGGGCCAGTTGCCGGTCCGGCGTGATCAGGGCCGCTGTCCGGCCTTCTGTTTCCAGCACCTCGCGCAACATCAGGGCAATCATGCCCGCCTCTTCCCGGGGACCGGGGGCGTCAAGGCGCATGAAATTCCGGGCCGCCATCTCTAAATCCAGATCAAGCTCACGCCATTGATCGGTGGTTTCGGCGGGGCGCATGACCTCCCGCAACAGATGACCCCGGGCCAGCCTTTCGGGCGCGATTTCAGCGGCCCCGGTCCAGTCTTCGACAATTTCCCGGGTGCCGCCAATCACGGACAGCAGATGTTTCATGGTTGCCTGTGGATGGGTATCGCCGAGCAGTTCCCAGCTGTCCGCGTCCATATGCCGATCAAGACCGGGTAGCAGTACCATACCCTGCGGCAGGCGGGCAACAACCGCCAGAAGGTCAGCCGTCGCCGGAATGGAGCCCGTGGAGCCCGCCGCAATGATCGGGTGTGTGGGTGGATGATCCAGCCATTTCTGGCGCAAGCCCGCCAAGAGATCACCCCGCCGGGCCGCCGCATCACAATAGCCCGTAGTGGCCAGAATATCCGGCCAATGTTCGGTCAGTATTTTCAGAAAATCCAGCGTCTGTTGCCAATGGGCGGCATAGGCTTCCGGTACCAGCTTGTCCAGACCCCGAAAGTCCAGACCCTCTGTCTGAACATGGTCCAGAAATTGGCCCAATGCCTGTGCCAGCAGGGCGCATTGGGCGGCGTCCGGCCTGCCCTCGCCGCGCCGCGCGTACCAGCGGTCAATGATAGTCATCAACAGCATCTGACGCATGGGGCCGGGGATGGGCGGCGCCATATCCATGCCCCGTGTATCCTGCGGCAAATCGCCGGACAGGAACAGTTCATCCTCATCCACATCGCCGATGGGTTCCATTCGCGGCAGGATTAACGCCCTGCCGCCGCCATGGCGCAAAAAGGCCTCCCGCAAGGACCGCACCGCCCGCCGGTTGGGGAGCAAGATCAAGATATCACTCAAGATCAACGGATCATGGCCATAACGGTCAAATATCCCCCGCGCCAGCCCATCCACAAAGGATATATGAGGCGGGATCGTATATATTTCCGGTGCTTTTCCTAGTCGCCTCGGCATGTGGTGAATATTTCCTCCAATGCGTCCCGGGCATCGGGCGTGCCCACATGATACCAGTCCCCGTCATGAATGATACCATATAAACGGCCTTTTTTCTCGGCCCGGTCAAATTGCATCCGCAGGGAAAACGGCCCATTCGGCGTATGGTCAAAAGACTTGTCCGTCATCATCAGAATGCCGCCGTAAATATAATCCGCAGTGCTGTCCGCCCCACGCGCGCGAAGCTGTCCGTCATCCGCCCGGTGATAATCCCCCGCCCCGTCAAAACCAAAGGCCCCATCGCGCGGGATGAGCAGCATCAGAATATCCATATCCTCCGGCCGCCATGCCGCTTGCATCCGGTGCAGCATGGGCCGGGGCCCGTCCCGCCAGATCATATCACTGTTCAACAGCAGAAAAGCCCCCTCTCCCAGAAGTGGCAACGCCTTTTTAACCCCGCCGCCGCTATCCATCAGCGCCGCCCGCTCATCGGATAGGGTGATCGTCGGACGGTGATCATAATAGCGGCGGGTATATTCCGTCATCTGATCCGCCAGATAATGGATATTAACCACCACATCCCGCACCCCGGCCGCGCAAAGGCCATCCAGCGAATAGGACAGTAAAGCCTTACCCGCAACCGTGATCAGCGGCTTGGGACAGGCCGCCGACAAGGGCCGCATACGTTGGCCCAGACCCGCCGCCAAAATCATGGCCTTTTGCGGCATGAACCGCTTTGGCGTGAAAGAGCCTGTGCGGGTTTCAGGCGGAATATGTCTGTCGATCCACTGTTTGATCGGCGCCAGTGCCGGATGCGCTAAATCCTTCTCCAGCAAGGTCCAGACCCTGGGGATTTTATCAAGGTAGGATGCTTTGCCGTCCCGAAGATACAGCCGGGTGAAAATGCCGATGATCTTGGCGTTGCGCTGCGCCCCCAGAATGGCATAGGCGCACCGGAAGTCCTGCGAATTTTGTTCTGTTTCACCTATATAGCGGTCCAGCATATCCTGTTCCAGTGCCGGGGAAACATCGCGCCTAGCATCCTGTAACAGGGAGACCAAATCATAGGCCGGATGGCCGATGACCGCATCCTGAAAATCCAGAAGCCCGAGCCGTGCCAGCCCGGTCTGCCCATCCCGAAGTATCAGGTTTTCCGCATGGTAATCCCTGAGGGTCAGGCAGGCGGGACCGCCCGTTACCGGGGGCAAAATATCTTGCCATATTTTCAGGAAACCATCCCTGTCCGCCGCCGACAGAATTTTACCGTCCAATGACGGCATATACCAATCCACAAACAGGGCCAGTTCGGTTAGCAACAAGGCCTCATCATAGGGGGGCACATTATCAGGCAGAGGAGCCTTATGCAGATGGACAAGCCCGTCAAGGGCAAGACCATACAGGGGCTCCTCCTGTGCCGGGTCCGCCGCAATGGCCGCCGCAAACAGGGCATCGCCCATATCTTCCAATAACAAAAAACCGTTTTCCATATCCTCTGCATATATTTCCGGGGCGGCAAGGCCGTATTTCTGCAAATGGCGGGCAATAGCAACAAAAGGGCGAACATCCTCAAATTCCGGCGGGGCGTCCATGAGTATGGCCTTTTCCCCCGCGCGGGTCAGCCGCTCATACCGGCGAAAAGACGCATCATCCGCCAGCGGTTTTCGCGCAGCCTGTCCCCAGCCATGGCGCTGTAGAAAATTTGTGATAACGTCATTCCGGTCCGACATTCAGACAATCCCCCGCAGTCTTTTCACCCATATCTCATCGCCGATGATGGTCAATTTCCGTTTCCCCGCATCCGTCCCATGTTCAAGCCGCAAAGTGAGGAAGCCCGGCGGTAGATAAGGCCCCAGTTTTGATGGCCATTCAATCAGGCAGGCCGCTGTCTCGAACCCCTCCTCGATCCCCAGTTCAAAGGCCTCCTCCGGCTTTTCAAGACGGTAGAGGTCCATATGCCAGACCGGGCAGTTAAAATCGGGCAGGTCATAAATCTGAAGCAGGTTAAAGGTGGGGCTTGGCACATCACCGCTATAACCCAATGCCTGTATGATGGCCCGGCACAGGAGCGTTTTTCCGGTCCCCAGTGCCCCGTCCAATGCCACCACATCCCCCGGCCCAAGCAACGGGGCAATCTGCGCGGCAAAGCGTTCCGTAGCCCCTATATCCGGCAGGGATATTTCCGCTATAATATCAGGCCCCGGCATTATTCACTGACCATGCTGATCTGGGCGTCCATACCCACCCGGATGGGCATATTTATGGTGATTTCCGTCCCCACATTCAGACTTGACTGCACATCGATCTTGCCACCGTGAAAGTCAACAAAGCTCTTGACCAGCGACAAGCCAAGACCGGCCCCCTGCCCCTCATGCACATTACTGCCGGTGAAGAATTTCTCGAATACCCTGCTGATTTCATCGAATTTTATCCCCACACCACTGTCCTTGACGGCGATGATATAATTCTGGTCATCCTGTGACACGCTTAAGGTAATCACGCCCAGGGACGGGGTAAATTTCACCGCATTGCTAAGCAGGTTATAGATGGTATGCTGTATGCGTTTGACATCGCCCCAGACCGGTTTCAAATTCTTGGCATAGTCACAAATCAGGTCAATATCCTTGGCCTTGATCCGTTCCTGCAACTGGGCCGTGACCTGAGCAAGGACGTCCGGCAATTCAAACTCATCAATATCAAGGGTCAGTCCCCCGGCCTCAATAACCGACAAATCAAGAATATCGTTGAACAGTTCGAGAAGCTGACCGGAGGCCGAGAGAATACTATGCATATATTCATGCTGCACGTCATTGAGCGGCCCCTGATATTCTTTTTGCAGCAATTCGGAAAAGCCAATGATGCTGTTGAGCGGTGTACGCAATTCGTAGGACATATGGGCCAGAAAATCCGTCTTGATCTTATCGGCTTCTTCCAGCGCCTGGTTGCGTTGACGCAATACCCGTTCAATGGCAAAGCTATCCGACACATCAATGAAGGTGATCAGCATAGCCCCGTCCGGCAAAGGCACCGCCGAATAATTCAAGACGCTGCCGCCCTGTCTTTTCAGCTGTCCGGAAGATAAGGATTTTTTGGTTTCACCGCCCACGATCAGATCTGTCAAATCCTCCATTTGGGTACTGTTACCATAATTTTCGGCACAGGCCGCCATCACATCACCCGCATGGGGATTTCCGTCCAGCATATCCCGGTTCAAGTCCCATATATGGGTGAAGGCCTCATTATAAAGCTGCAGACACCCGTCAATGCCAAACACAGCCACCCCCTCATGCAGGTTGTTCAGGGTTTCCTTCTGAACCGCGAACAGCGTGTTATAGGACCGCTCAAGAGCAAAATGGTCGGTCACATCCTCATAAAAGATTAACAGACCGCCCAGAGGATGAGGTTGGCTCACCACCCGAAGAGAGGTATTATCCGGCAAATGCCACATTTCCTCAACCGGTTCCAGAAGCCGGGTATAGGCCTCAAGCTGTTCCGCTTTCCATGCCGGGAAATTGGCCTGCTCCGGCAGGCGGCGAGCCGAACGCATGGCTTCCAGAATTTCCCCGTGATGGGGATGGCTGAACAGAAGTTCTTCGGGCAGGTGCCACAGGCGGCTGAAGGCACTGTTATAATATTCGAGACGCTGGCCGGAGGTAAAAATTGCCACTGCGGTCGAGAGTTTATTCAGGGTTTCTGAATGGGATTCCGTATGGTGAACAAGCTCGCCTCTGGCATTTTCCAGATCGGTAATATCCTGGGCATAGCCCATACTGCCCATTTGTTTTTCATCAAGCCGGATCGGGATATGATGAATTTCAACCGCCCGACGTTCCCCCTTTATCACGATAAAATGTTTTTCGCTGTAGGTGCCGCTACTTTCTCTGGACAGAGCCGCCATATCCAGCGCATTACGGCCAAGGGAACTTGCCACCAGTTCAAGCCCCTCTGCAATGACCTGTTCCCGACTCTCACCATCCACAGCCGTCACATAGGCTTTATTAACCCATATAAGTTTTAAATCCTTGTCCCGCACCCACATGGGAAAACGTATCAGGTTGCTCGTGGTTTCAAAAAACTGAAGCTGTGTGTTAATACGATTGATATTTTTATTCTGAAAAGCTGCAATATTTTCCTCATATGTGGCATCCCGAAAACGGACGATTAGCCCACGGGCATGATCTCCCTCAGCCAGAAGCGTTCCCGCAACCATAATATTTCTCTTCTGACGTTTCAGAAAGAACAGCTTGTAAAATGCCGCACCCTCTGTGCGAAGCCGGGTAAGAAGGTCTGTAAAATCATCAAATTGGGCATCGGTGAAAACACCACCCTCTCCCCGCAGGCAGGTCAAATCATCTGCCTCATTGTCAATATCAAGCCAATGGCGCAGATCATCAAGGGCGGGCATTTCGCCCTTTTCATTCCATATGAGGGACAGCTCCCGGCGGGAGGCCTGTAGCAGGCTGTTAAGGCGGTTCTGCTGCTCTGCCCTTTGCAACCTGTTACCAACCTTCATACGGTCCCACAGCATCCACAGGATCAAGGCAAAGGCGCAAGCCGTGAATGTGCCAAAATACACTATATAGTCGCCAACAGGATTTCCGGAAACCATCGGCGCGGCATAAGACAGCCCACTGCCAAAAGCCACCGCAAACATGACGCCAGCTATCAGGGCTGTGATAATCTTGTTTATTAATTTTAACGGCCCGGTGACCATAAACCCTTCCACATTACTTTTATGACCGCGATCATAAACCATCACCATGAAAAGGGAAACCCGTTATTAGGGCCAGATAGATTAAGGGCCTGTGCTATTTCACAAGCACAGGCCCCGAATGTTCAATAATTTCAGAAAATTTAATAGCGGTAATGATCCGGCTTGAACGGTCCGTCCACACTCACATCAATATAATCGGCCTGTTCCTTGGACAGCTTGGTCAATTTAACGCCCAGCTTGTCCAAATGCAACGCCGCAACTTTCTCATCCAGATGTTTGGGCAAAACATAAACCTTATTGCCATAATTGGCTGAATTATGCCACAGCTCCATCTGGGCCATGACCTGATTGGTAAAGGAGGCGCTCATGACAAAGCTGGGGTGGCCCGTGGCACAGCCCAGATTCACCAGACGGCCCTTGGCCAGAACGATCAGACGCTTGCCATCGGGAAAGATTACTTCATCAACCTGTGGCTTGACCTCTTCCCAAGTATAATTCTCCAGCGCGGCAATCTGAATTTCAGAATCAAAATGGCCGATATTACAGACAATGGCCCGGTCCTTCATATTGCGCATATGGTCAATGGTGATGATGTCCTTGTTGCCGGTACAGGTGACGAAAATATCGCCAACCTTGGCGGCCTCATCCATAGTCACCACTTCATAGCCTTCCATGGCCGCCTGAAGCGCACAGATGGGATCAATTTCGGTAATCAATACCCGGGCACCCTGATTACGCAGGCTGGCTGCTGAACCCTTGCCCACATCGCCGTAGCCGCCGATAACCGCGATCTTGCCCGCGACCATAACATCCGTAGCCCGCTTGATACCATCCACCAGGCTTTCCCGGCAACCATACAGATTGTCAAATTTGGATTTGGTGACGCTGTCATTCACATTGATGGCCGGAACGGTCAGAGTGCCGTCCTTCTCCATTTGATAAAGCCGCAAAACGCCGGTTGTGGTTTCTTCGGAAATACCGCGAATATCATCCAGCAATTCCGGAAAATCCTGATAGACCATGGCGGTCAGATCGCCGCCATCATCCAGAATCATATTGGGCCGCCAGCCATCGGGGCCAACGATGGTTTCCCGGATACACCAGAGAAATTCTTCCTCGGTCAGACCCTTCCACGCAAAGGTAGGGATGTTCGCCGCCGCCATCGCCGCCGCCGCCTGATCCTGGGTGGAGAAAATATTACAGCTGGACCAGCGGATTTCAGCACCAAGGGCAATCAAAGTTTCCATCAACACCGCTGTCTGAATGGTCATATGAAGGCAACCGGCAATGCGCGCGCCTTTCAAGGGCTGTTCTGTTCCGAATTCATCACGCAAGGCCATCAGGCCCGGCATTTCGGTTTCGGCAATATTAATTTCCTTGCGGCCCCATTCGGCCAGGGACATATCGGCAATTTTATAATCGGTAAAGTCGCTCATGAATTCTCTTTCTTCCAAAAAATAACAATATACATCGCGCTTATAACAGCAGATAACCACCAGAACAAGCATAAAGAAATCTTTATATTGTTATATAATAGAGGATAATCTTTAAAAAATCCCTAACCTCATCCATACATCGCAGTCATTAATTTACTTTGAAAAAAATTCGCACCCTCCTGATTTTTGCACAACAAATGCGGGTTATGGTTAATGAAATCTTAATTTTCATACCCCGTTTGAATGATGTTTGTTTGCACCACTAGATTACAAATTAACTTGCATGATTCGTTAAACAAGGCGTACGGAGATAATTGGATGTCATCGATATATACCCACAATCAGAAAAATATATTTCTGGGCAAATTAATACAGGCAACATTTTGCATCATAATAGGCAGTCTGCTATTTGGCACAATGCAGGCTTCTGCAACCATCATTGAAATACAGGTGTCATCTCCGGTAAATTCAGTCTCCTTTCCTGCTCTTAGTCCTTACCTTGCCGCCAGTGACCTTGCTAAGTTCACGGTACGTTATGATACAGGAACAGCTGCATCCGGCAATTCAGGCAACACAACATTTTATAATGGAGCCATTACCTATTTAGGCTTTGATCTGGAACGTAGCGGCGTGTCTTTATACAGTGGGAATGCCTCAGGTAATTTTGGTCGTGTCAGAGTGACAAATGCGCCTAATTTCCCCGTACAAGCAACAGACTCAATGGTTTTCGACCTCTTCACTGATGATAATAATTACGCATTCCATGGCGTGGCCCCCCGAAATGCCGCTTTAACAGAAATTAACCCACCATTGCCTGATTATGTGACGGGTGATGCTTTGTTCGGAAATTTTCAGTTTGAATATTTTAAAATTAACCTCAGCGGTGTCAGTAAAGATGTATGGCCAGATACCAATCTTCCCGACCTTGCCGATTTAACCATGAATGGTGGGAGCGGACCCTTTGCACCTAAACTGGGAACAGGCCTTTGGAGGGCTGGTTACTTTTTACCATCTTATTTCCCCAATGGAGGGTCCAAAGGAACATTCGGATCCGGTGCCCCACGGACCAATTCCCCCTTGAATGCAACCTATAACATCCGTGCTGTTTCAGGCGGGACACAAAATGGTGGCA
>DRKK01000103.1 GCA_011051815.1 Sphingomonadales bacterium
CATCAATCATAACATGAGTTATATTATCATCGCCATTTATCAAAAGGATCAGGAAATAAATGACAAGAGGAAACCAGATAATTCTGGTGCCTTTTGCCAGCCAGCCTTCAAACCTCAGAAGCAGTGCCGCCCCTTTTGCGCTATTGATAAAAACGAATAAGGGCAGAAGAATTATGGTGTAAAAAACCAGATATAAAACATACCACATATGATTAAACGTCGGGAAGGGCGCAATCATCCGCTCATCCCAGGAGAAAGTAAAATACTTGGTGGTCCAGAATTGCCAGAAACTTCCTTCAAAAACACCTTTTTGCAACGCTTCAAAATAGGATTGTGGAGCGACAATAACCGCGATAGCGAAAATCAACGGGATCAAGAGCTTCACCATCCGTTGCCGGATAAAATATTTGAGGGACATTTTAGATGTCATGAAACTTATCGCAACGCCGGAAACAATGAATAGAAGATCAAGTCGCCAGCTTGACGTCAGCAGCATGACAGACTTCAGGAAGCTACTGTCATAGCCACTTTCTATATGCCACTCCCATTTAACAAACATCATACCCGTATGATAGAAAATCAAATAAGCGAAGACGAACAGTCTGACCCAGTCCAGAAAATATTGCCGTCCGCCAAATTTCCCATTTGATATTTTTTCATGCGATCGCTGTAACATCATTCTTGTCCTCCTGAATATTTTGACCTGATATAAGGTTATGAATAGACAGACGATTTAGGGAGCTTTATGGTACAAAGGGCCGGACAAAGTGATAAGAGGGACACATCTTGTGACAGGCGGAAGCCATATAGGGATAAGTGGATAATTAATGTACTTTGCGAGAAAACAATCAACTGAAACGCTCTGAACCCATGAACACAAAACAACGACATTTCCTGGAAATCAGTGCCTGGATCATATACGGCCTGGTTAATATGGTCGTCCTTGCCACCTCAGATATTCTGGAAGACATGCGCAGAGCCACACGCCAATTTGATAATTGGGAACCTTTTGTCTGGGAATTTAGCAGCATCTTTTTTATATTGATTTTGATCCCTGCCATACTCTATCTGGACCACCGCTATCCTATCGCAACCTCTAAATGGAAAAAGCGGCTGCTCCTTCATATCCCGGCCAGCATGACCTTCTCCCTCATTCATGTTACGGGTATGGTCTCTCTCAGAAAATTTTTCTATTTCCTAATGGGTGAACGTTATGAATTTGGCAACATACCTCTGGAACTGCTTTATGAATATCGCAAGGACGTCATGACCTATGCCACTATATTATTTGTGATATATGGCTATCGTGAAATTATGAGATTGAGAAGTGGCGAAGCGCAACTTATCCATAATACAAAACAAACAACACAGGATGATAGAATATTGGTGAGCAAATCCGGTGTTTATTTCTTTTTAACCCCCAAATCCATCGACTGGATTGAAGCCGCTGGAAATTATGTAGAAATCCATGTGAACAACAACAGCCACATGTATCGCGGCACCATGAAACAGCTATTAACCCGCCTGCCACAACCTGACTTTATTCGTGTCCATCGGTCCTATATCGTCAATCAGGATCGTATTCAGAAGGTCCAGCCCGCCGCCAATGGTGATCAATGGCTAACGCTGACAACCAGCAAAAAATTACGCCTGTCCCGCAGATACCGCCATAACCTTGCCAATGACGCGGCTAAACATCCAGATTGGCAACATTGAGCGCGTTGTCCTGAATGAATTCCCGGCGCGGTTCGACCACGTCGCCCATGAGCTTGGTGAAAATTTCATCTGCTGTGTCCGCATGGTCAATTTTCACCTGAAGCAGGGTACGGGCCTCTGGGTCCAGCGTGGTTTCCCAAAGCTGTTCCGGATTCATTTCACCCAGACCCTTATAACGCTGAATGGATTGTCCCTTACGCCCGTATGCCAGCACCAGCTTCATCAGATCGCTGGGCAGGTTAATATCATGAATATCATCCTTGCGGCTGATGGTGGAAGTGGCAGCAAAAACATCGCGCCGTTCAACCATGGCCTCGCTCAAGGCCCGGGCCTCGGCGGAATTGATAAAGGCATTATCGATGCGATAAACATCCTTGATACCGCGAATTTCCTGGGTGAAAGTGATCCCGTCACCCTCATTGTCTATCTGCCCGGCCCAGGTATCCTCACCTTCGGTGGCTTTCATATTCATGCGCGTCGCCGCATTTGAAATGGCCTTGGTCGCCCGTGCGTCATCCTCGAGTGTTGCCGGATTCAAGGCCCCGGCCAGCGCCAGTTCCTCCACCAGTTCCTTGTTATAACGCACTGGCACATGGCCCAGGATCCGGTTGATCTTACGCACCGTATCCACCAAGTCCCGCAGGTCATTCCCGGCAATCTGAGTGCCGTCTGACAGGCGCAGGACCATTTCATCCAAGGTCTGGTGAATCAAATGATCCTCCAGAGAAGCATCGTCTTTCAGGTAAACTTCCGACTTGCCCCGGCTGATTTTATAAAGCGGTGGCTGAGCGATATACAGGTGACCCCGTTCAATCAATTCAGGCATCTGACGAAAGAAAAACGTCAGCAACAGAGTCCGAATATGGGCCCCGTCCACATCCGCATCGGTCATGATGATAATCTTGTGATAACGCAGTTTTTCAATGTCGAAATCCTCGCGCCCGATGCTGGTGCCCATGGCGGTGATCAGGGTGCCAATTTCCTGTGAGCCGAGCATACGGTCAAACCGCGCCCGCTCCACATTGAGGATTTTACCCTTCAGCGGCAAAATCGCCTGATTTTTCCGCGACCGGCCCTGTTTGGCCGAACCGCCCGCACTGTCCCCTTCCACCAGAAACAGTTCCGATTTGGCCGGATCACGTTCCTGACAATCGGCCAGCTTGCCGGGCAGGGAGGATATGTCCAGCGCCCCTTTGCGCCGGGTGAGTTCACGGGCCTTGCGCGCGGCCTCACGGGCGGCGGCGGCCTCAACAATTTTGCCGATGATTATTTTGGCTTCCTGCGGATGTTCCTCAAACCATGCGCTAAGCTTTTCATTAAGCAGGCTTTCCACCACGGGGCGCACTTCGGATGAGACCAGCTTGTCCTTGGTCTGGGATGAGAATTTCGGGTCCGGGACTTTTACCGACAAAACGCATGTTAGGCCTTCACGGCTGTCATCACCGCTGATAGAAACTTTCTCCCGCTTGGCAATGCCGGTTTCATTGGCATAATTATTGATGGTCCGGGTCAGGGACGCCCGAAAGCCTGCCAGATGGGAACCGCCGTCCCTTTGCGGTATATTATTGGTAAAGCACATGACATTTTCATGGTAGCTGTCATTCCATTGCAGGGCGCATTCAAAGATAATATCATCCTTCTCACCGCTGATGGTGATGGCCTGCGGGATCAGCGCCGTCTTGCTGCGGTCCAGATAGGAGACATAGGCCGTGATACCACCTTCATAATAAAGCTCTATTTCCTGCTTTTCCGCATGACGGTTATCCTGAATCACAATCCGCACACCGCTGTTCAGGAACGCCAGTTCCCGGAAGCGGTGAACCAGCTTGTCAAAATCAAAACTGATGTCGCCGAAGGTCGAAATCGCGGGCAGGAAGGTTACCATTGTCCCGGTCTTGCCCACCGCATCACCGGTCACCACAAGGTCATCCACCGCATCGCCATTTTCAAAGCGCATGAAATGCTCCTTGTCATTGCGCCAGATTCGCAGTTCCAGATAATCGGACAGGGCATTAACCACCGATACGCCCACCCCATGCAGGCCGCCAGAAATTTTATAGCTGTTGCTGTCGAATTTACCGCCCGCATGCAATTGGGTCATGATGACCTGCGCCGCCGAAACCCCTTCTTCCTCGTGAATATCCACCGGAATACCCCGGCCATTATCGGTCACGGAAATGGAGCCGTCCGGATTCATGGACACCAGAACAAGATCGCAATAGCCCGCCAGAGATTCATCAATGGCATTGTCCGAGACCTCAAACACCATATGGTGCAGCCCCGACCCATCCTCCGTATCGCCAATATACATGCCAGGCCGTTTGCGGACCGCATCAAGGCCTTTCAGAACCTTGATGGAATCAGCCCCATATTCTTCTGCGCCCTGACCGGCGTCTTTCATCTCTGTTTCATCAGACATATAATCTGTCCCTTAAAAAAATCATTCTTCAATCACATTGTTATTTTCAACCCGGTAAGCGCGTGCGCGCCCGTCAAGGTCGTCAAATAACAATCTGTCCGTCCCCGTGAGCCATACCTGCGCCCCAAGGGTCGCCAGCTCGTCAAATAAAGACAGGCGCCGTTCACTGTCCAGATGGGCCACGACCTCATCCAGCAACAACAGGGGCGCCGCCCCGAAAACACTTTCCGTAATCCGCGCACTGGCCAGCGTAATACCGATCAGCAACGCCTTCTGTTCCCCCGTTGAGCATAGGGCGGCAGGCATATCCTTGTCCCGATGGGTGACCAACAGGTCCGTCTTATGCGGCCCGGCATCCGCCCGGCCCCGACGACTGTCCTGCGCCCGGTTGTCTTTGAGGATTCTCCGAAAATCATCCTCCACGGCCAAGGCGGGTCTGCCCGCTGACAAGCCATTTTCCAACAGGCCGTCCACCGCCAGAATGGCCCGGGGGAAAGATGACCGGCTGTCTTCTATGGCCCCTGCCAATCGGGCTTGGGCATCCAGCCGCGCCGCCGCCACGGCGACCCCATGTTCCGCCATCCGGCCCTCCAGCGCATCCAGCCAGGATGCGTCCCCCATACCATCGGCCAGAATCCGGTTTCTCTCCCGCATTACCCGTTCGTAAGCATTGACCTCACGCAGATGAGCGCCGTGAAAATTGGCCACGATCCGGTCCAGAAAGCGCCGCCGCCCGGAGGGGGCCTCTATGAACAAACGATCCATTTGCGGGGTTAGCCATGACACTTGCAAAATATCGCTAAAGGCCGCCGGTCTGGCCCCATTTTCGCCGTCAATCCGCACCACCCGCTTGTCTTTAGCGGTGGGATCACCGTCCGACATCGCCTCAAGCCCTGTCCCCAGATTAACCGTCCCGTCCGGCGTTTCCAGCCGCGCCGCCACCGCCCAATTCGGCCGGTCTGTATCGTGGCGGCAGGCGTCCGACAACTTACACCCCCGCAGGCCACGGCCTGCCGACAGAAAGGACAGAGCCTCTAGAATATTGGTCTTGCCCGCCCCGTTGGGCCCGGTCAGTACCACGGAATGCGCCCCCGGGGTTAGCGTCATATGGCGGTAGCATCTGAAATCCGTCAAATGGAGGCGGTCCACATATAGCGCGGGTACCCGAAAATCTTTTCGGGGCCGCATACGCGGATCCAGAATCGATACAGACGCCCCCCCTTGCGGGCCATGGGGCTTTATTTTTTCGAGCTGCGTCAGAACAGGTCCTTAAACTCTCATGGGCATCAAGACATAGAGCGCGCCATCATCGGTCACATCCCGCAGAATGGTAGGGGCCGTTGAATCGGCCAAAACAACCTGCACCAGGTCGCCTTCTATCTGGCTTAAAATATCCAGCAGATAACGAGAATTAAATCCGATTTCCATATCCTCTGCGCTATAGCTGGCCTCCAGCTCCTCCTTAGCGGTGCCCTGATCGGGGCTATTAACCGACAGGCGCAGACTGCCCGCGCTCATGGATAATTTGATGGAACGGGTTTTTTCCGTGGAAATGGTGGATACCCGGTCCACGGCCTCGGCAAATTTACCGCTGCCGATTTCCAGTATCTTGTCATTGCCTTCAGGGATGACCCGGCTGTAATCGGGGAATGTACCGTCAATGAGCTTTGAGGTCAGCACAATATCGGCAAAGGAAAAGCGGATTTTGGTTTCAGACAGACAGACCTTGATGTCGCCCTCATATTCATCTACCAGCTTGCGCAATTCGCCCACGGCTTTACGGGGCACAATCACCCCCGGCATATCTTCCAGCCCCTCTGGCTGTGCCATATCGAACCGGGCCAGACGATGACCATCGGTGGCCACCCCGCGCAAGACCGCGCCGCCGTCATCATCGCTGGCCACATGGAGGTATATGCCGTTCAGATAATAACGGGTTTCCTCGGTAGAGACCGCAAAGCGGGTTTTATCAATCAGCCGTTTCAGATTGGCCGCCGGGGCTTCAAAGCTATGGGGCAGGTCGCCCTCTGACATGACCGGAAAATCCTCGCGCGGCAAGCATGACAGGGTAAAGCGGGACCGGCCCGCGCTGATGGTCAAGCGTTCGCTGTCGCCGTCATAAGCCAATTCGACCTGTGATCCGTCGGGCAGCTTCCGCACGATGTCATAAAGCGTATGAGCCGGGGCAGTAATCCCCCCCGCCAAAGCCACTTCGGCCGCAACCGTTTCCGAAATTGCCAGATCAAGGTCCGTGGCCGCCATATTCAGCTGACCGCCCTCACAATCCAGCAAAACATTGGATAAAATCGGAATGGTATTACGTTTTTCCACCACACTCTGAATGTGCCCCAGTGACTTTAACAACGCACTTCGTTCTATATTAAGCTTCATATTTTTTCGCGCTTCTTAATCTTGCAATTTAGACATAAATAACTGGTCCTGACCCTAGCATATTGGTCAGCCTGATCAAAGGATTTTTTAGAGATTAGCCCCGAGTCGCACCATCAGAATCTGACGGACAAAAAAATGGCGACTCACGTGCCGAATATACGTTCAAGATGCTGGATGTCTTCTTCCAGATCGCTGTCTGCCAGACGCAATTCATCGATGCGTTTTACCGCATGCATGACCGTGGTATGGTCCCGCCCGCCGAACTGCCGGCCAATATGGGGCAGGGATTTTGCGGTCAGCTGTTTGGCCAGATACATGGCCACTTGGCGAGGCCGGGCCACCTGACGTGCCCGCCGGGCCGACAGCAGGTCAGACAGGCGAATATTAAAATAATCAGCCACCCGGCGCTGTATCTCATCTATGCTGACCCGCCGCACATTGGCGCGCAGCAAGTCCTGCAGAACTTCCTGGGTCATTTCCAGCGTCACCTCGCGCCCGATCAGGGTCGCATGGGCGATCATGCGGTTCAACGCACCCTCAAGCTCCCGCACGTTAGATGTGATCCGCCGGGCCAGAAATTCCAGCACCGACAGGCTGATGTCCACTTCGGGCACCTTATTGGCCTTTTGCTGTAAGATCCCCAGGCGCAGTTCATATTCCGTGGGATGAATATCCGCCACAAGGCCCCAGCCAAGGCGGGAGCGGATACGTTCCTCAATACCTTCCATATCGGTGGGCGAGCGATCCGCCGAGATCACCACCTGACGGCTATGGTCGATGAGGGTGTTGAAGGTATGGAAAAATTCTTCCTGGGTGGATTGCTTATTGGCGATAAATTGCAGGTCATCAATCATCAACAGGTCAACAGACCGGAATTTCTGCTTGAAAGACATGGTGTCCTTATACCGGATTGAGGTGATGAACTGATACATGAATTGTTCAGCGGACAGATAGACCACCCGCCGGTCCGGGAAACGTTCCTTATTGGCCCAGGCGATGGCATGCATCAGATGGGTCTTGCCCAGCCCCACGCCGCCATGAAGGAACAGCGGGTTAAAATGCACCTCTTTATTTTCCGCCACCCGCCGGGCCGCCGCATAGGCCAGTTCATTGGATTTACCCACGATGAAACTGTCAAAGGTAAAGCGTGGATCCAGCGGCGCACCGAACTCACTTTCTTTTGATGGAACGGCACTGGCAATGGGTTTTTGGGCTTTCGGCATCTCAATATCCGCCGCCGCCCCGTTGGAGAATCCGGACAGGACCACAAAGTTTATATCTGAAACCGCAGAGTTTTCGGATGCCCAGGCGCTTCTGATCCGGTCAGCATAATTGGATTGCAGCCAGTTGCGCATAAAGCGGGTCGGGGCGGCCATAACCGCACAGCCGTCTTCGATATTCACCAATGCCAGTGGCTTGAACCAGCTGTTAAAAATACTGTCTTCAAATTCCGCCTTCAAGCGGCCCAGAACTCTTGACCAATCCTCTTCCATATCCGTTGCTGCGACCTCGTTCTGCGGTGCTGTCACCATTGTCATTATCTCTATAAACCCCTAAATTCCCTAAAATATAAAATTCGCCTAGCTCTGGGTCCACGGCAGTCCTGCCGCCTTCCAGCCGCCGCATGTCCCCCGATGCCCCGCCGCATCCCGATCGCCCTCAAACCCCTCCAGAATATTAAAACATTGACTATAGCCCTCAGCCACCATGGCACTTGCCGCCGCCTTGGAGCGAACCCCGGACCGGCAGAGGAAGTATAGCGGGCTGTCTTTTGGTATATCCATGTTCACAATAGTACGTACAAAATCCGCGTTGATGTCCATTTGGGGAAAAATCTGCCAGCTGAGCAAAAGCGGTGATTTATTTATTTTTGACAGGTCACACAGACCGACAAAAGCCCATTCCGCCTGGGTGCGTACATCCACAAGGATGGCATTTTCATTTTCGGCAAGTATTTTCCAGACTTCCTCAACCGTAACATCACCGGTGTAACTCAACGCATTTTTCCTCTTTATTTTAAAGCAACAAAAGCACCCCTACAGGCATCGCTATAAAAACCCGCCTGAAACTCCATTGCGCTATATTATGTTCGGCCCAACCCCTTATCGAGCCATAAGCAGGGTACAGGCCAGAGGGGTTTCTGGCAATCACTTCATCTTAAAAAAATTACTATTTATGGCCTGTATATGGCCTGCACAGGCGGTGATATACCATATCTTGTATGTGGCAATATTATCACTATATACCTCGGCGGGCGGCATCAGATATTACGGTCTGTAGGCTCCGCATTTGGTCCAAAAAAAAGCCGAAGCCCGTGGACTTCCGCTTTTTCATCAATAATTATGTGAGACTCGCCGGATTCATTCGGGCGACTCGAAGGCCCGCGGGATTGTCGCCTCAGGCAGACAGGGCTTTCACCCGTTTCGCCAGACGGGATACTTTCCGCGAGGCGGTCTTTTTATGGAGAACACCCTTGGTTACGCCGCGCATCAATTCGGGCTGGGCTTCTTTAAGGGCCAGACGGGCCTCATCAGCATTACCGCTTTCCAGCGCCATTTCCACCTTCTTGACAAAGGTACGGATCCGACTTTTGCGGGATTTATTTACTTCAGCACGCCGGGCATTGGCGCGAATTCTTTTCTTTGCCTGTAACAAATTAGCCATCAGGAATATATCTTTCTCTTGTAAGCCCGTCTCTCTACTGAATGCTATGCTTCAGGAGAATCAGCGGCTGTAATCATTTTGATCCAATTTCAAGTGCTGGCTTATAACCATGCCCGACCCGTTGGTCAACAGGCTTTTCAAGATATTTCCCGAAAAACCCCGCCTGTTCGGTGACGACTTTATTTATGTTTGAATTTTGCGGTTCTTTTTTCCGCAAAGGCCGCCATGCCTTCTTTCTGATCCTCTGTGGCAAAGAGGGAATGAAAGACCCGCCGTTCAAACATAACGCCTTCCCGCAAAGTGGTCTCATAGGCCTTATTGACACACTCCTTGGCAATCATCACAGACGGCAAGGATAGGTCAGCAATCTTGCGCGCCGTCTTCAGGGCGTCCTCCACAAGGTCATCAACCGGCACCACCCGGCTGACCAGTCCGGCCCGCTCCGCTTCTTCCGCATCCATCATCCGGCCCGTAAGGACCATTTCCATGGCCTTGGACTTGCCAACAAAGCGAGTCAGCCGCTGGGTTCCGCCCGCGCCGGGAATAACGCCCAGCTTGATTTCCGGCTGGCCAAACTTGGCATTATCCGCCGCCAGAATAAAATCACACATCATGGCCAGCTCACATCCACCACCCAAAGCATAGCCGGCCACCGCCGCGATGATCGGCTTGCGACAACGGGAAGCCTCTTCCCAGTTGGCCGTGATAAAGTCATTCATATAGGCATCCATATAGTCTTTATCCTGCATCTCCTTGATGTCGGCACCGGCGGCAAAGGCCTTGGCACTGCCGGTGATGACGATGGCGCGGATGTCTTCATCCTGCTCAAAATTACGAAGGGCGCACGTCAGCTCATCCATAAGCTGCCCGTTCAGGGCATTCATGGCCTCTGGCCGGTTCAGGGTGATCAGGCCCACGGGCTTGTTACAATCAACCAGAATCATCTCATAGGGCATATCGTCGTCTCCTTTAATTTATACGCAACCAATAATGCGCTACCGTCTTTATTCGGGATTAACCGAAAAGTAAATCAGAGTCTTGTGCCGGGGCTGTTTTATTTCCGTGACGGTGAGCTTTAATATCTCCGCCTCCCGCCGGGCCATCAGACAGAAAGCCCCACAATCCGCTGACTTGTCCGCAATCCGCCGCCAGCCCAGTGACGGCAGTAACAGCCGATAATAGTCAAGGGTCTTTTGCCTATTTTGCTGCCCCATGGCCCGCACCTCAATAATCCGCCCCTGCGGCGTGTCAAAGACCACCCGGCTATCACCCTCTTCCACAAAACCCGGCATCAGCGGAATATCCAGATCAGACAGCAGGCGCGGCGGGCTTGCCGCCATGGCCTGCGCGGCCCCGAAAAGGACCAGCAACAGCAAGGCAGTAATCCTCACAGGTGATTTTACGGCAAATAGCATGGGGGCAGAATAGCTAATCCTGACAGCGGGGACAATAAAATGTCGACCGGTTGCTTTGAATAATCCGGGTAATTTCGCCGCCGCAGCCCGTTCTGGAACAGGCCTCACCCGCCCGGCCATAAACCCGGAATTCATGCTGGAAATATCCCAGTTCCCCATCCACACGCGCATAATCCTTGAGGGTTGAGCCCCCGGCCTCAATGGCCCGTTGCAGGACATCCCGGATAATCGGCACCAGATTTTCCACCTCATCATCACTCAGGTCACAGGCCTTTTTTTCCGGTGAAATTCCGGCCAGAAACAGGGCCTCGCAAACATATATATTGCCTAAACCAACAACGACTCGCTGATTCAGCAACAGGTTTTTGACTGGAGAACGGCTTTTTTTAACCCTGTTCCGCAAATAATCCCCGTTAAATTCATTACCCAGAGGCTCCGGCCCCATATGGCGAAACAGGGCATGCTGGTCCAGCTCCCCCGCGGGACATAAGGTCATAAGCCCGAAACGGCGCGGGTCATTGAAAATCACCAGATCATGGCGGTCCGATTCCAAAATGATATGATCATGTTTCTCAAATTCATCCGGCGTCAGGCGGTCTTTGGCGGCCACCAAAGTCATTTTACCCGACATGCCCAGATGACAGATCAGGATTTCCGCCCCGTCCAGATGAAACAACAGATATTTTGCCCGACGGGTGATCTGCTCTATGCGCCGCCCCCGCAGC
>DRKK01000104.1 GCA_011051815.1 Sphingomonadales bacterium
CGTCCCGATGACATTGGCGCCGACCGTAAAGCGGTCATAGTTGTAGGACGGGGTGAAGGAATATATAAGATCAGCTTGCCTGCGCGGGGTATTGCCTTCCAACGCAACATTCAGAGCATCCTTGGAGATTTCAGCATCGGTGAATGTGACACTCCCCCTGAAATCAAAGCCATTTATCTGATATACGGCCTCAAGCTCTATACCTTTTGCCTTGAACGTTCTGTCGACAAACTTTTGCGTAGTGGCTTCGAAATTCTGTTCTTCTGTCTTGGCATAGAAGAATGTGGCAAATATGCCAAGGTTGGTGGTGCGGTATTTGACCCCGACCTCAATCTGATTGACCATATCAACAGCATCCTGCTTGCTAACAGACCCATCAGGTCTGATTTTTCCGAACAGCAACCTGTCCGCATTGGCCCGTCCGCCCCGGCTGTAACGGGCAAAGGCGGCAAGATCATCGGAAAAGGCGTAATTGGCACCAAAAGAGTAAGACCAGTATGACCAGTCATAATTGACCACAGAAGTGTTGGCATTATCAATGACAGAAACGCTTTGTTCTGGCACCGAAATAACGCCGTCCTGATTAACATCAAGGTTAGCGGACTGAACCGTCCCGGCATAGGTGCCAAAGGCGTTGCCGCTGTCATAACGGATGCTGGCATCAACATTGAGCTTTTCCGTTTCCACAGACACAGAGGCATAAGGGGCGTCAATATCATAGGTGGTATCATAACTGCGTTGACAGCAATTGCCCCAGAAAGGCACCCCATATGCCACAAGACCATTGTCCGTGACCAGATTCCCGGAGGCATCCGTCACATCAATCAGCGCCGCATTATCGCCCTTGACTTCCAGCAGAAAAGTATCCCAGGTCCAATCCATATCTATAGTCTGTCTGGATTTATAATAACCGGCCATCAGATTAACGGTCATATCACTGTCCATATCCAAGGTCTTTTTCAGCCGCAGGTCATTACTGAAATTACCAAAATCATTAATTTCGGTATTGAACAGATGGGTTCTCATCAGCAAGCCGTTACCGTTCAGACCGGACGGATTTGATATCGCACTACCGCCATTTGGCCCGTTGGCATAGCTTAATGTCGATCCGGCACCGCCAATAGAATCAGCGATAGATTGCGCATCATCAATTTGTGACGGGAAGGGAGATACAAACCTGCCCCGGTTGCTTGTCACCCTTATTTTATCGGTGATATTCAAGCCTTCAGCCAAATCAAAGGAAAATTCTCCGCCAATGCTGGTTGAGATTGGACGCATGCCATCGGAAATATCTGTGGTCCGGCGATTATTATTGCCATCAAGCCCCGTAACCGACTGGAAAAAAGCACTATGCGGCGTATCTGACCCCGCATCAAACCCGACAACAGACCCTACAACAGGGTCGCTGTCTGTTCCCGTCACCCGAACGGGCATGGGCAGGTAGCCGATTGACTTATCGTTGAGATATTTAAAATAAAGCCGGACGTAACCATTTTCAAATTCTTTAGTAATATTAGCCTTGAACTGCCCCCCGGAATTACCGTTATATCCCGCGCGTCTCGGACCTTCACCCTCACGGTAGAACCCGGCAACATGAAATCTTAATGTGTCACTTATCGGGGTGCCATATTCAAAATCTATTCTGGTACTTTTAAAATCAAGTCCGATAGTGGCGCCAATACTGCCCCCGGCTTCTTCACCGGTTTTGCTGATAAAGTTAATCACACCCCCCGGTGAATTACTGGCAAATGTTGAGGCCGAACCGCCCCGGATGGCTTCAATCCGCTCTATGGAATAATCCGCCCGCAGGAAGATGTCGGCATTACCAAAGGCAATGTCACCAAATTCCATAACCGGAAGGCCATCCTCTTGTAGTTGGAGAAACTTCGCGCCGCCCGCAGCCACAGGCAGCCCACGCACCGCAATATTTGCATTACCCTCACCACCGGAAGATTCTGAACGAATGCCAGGTATATTCCTGAATATTTCTGCTGTGGACCGGGGTGCATAATCCGCAATCTGTTCCGTGCCAATGGAACTGACAGATACACTTGAATGAAGTTTTGTGGTACCGCCTGCTGTACCGGTGACGACAATTTCATCCATCAATAACAGATCGGAATCGTTATTTTCGGCATCTTCCGCATAGGCACCAGCCACTGGCATTAACATTACCAGGGACACTCCACAAAGTAATTTTGACGTACTAGACATAGATTTCTCCCATATTTTTATTGAAAGTAACAATTTTCAAGCTTTCTCGCTATATGCAACACATAGCATCAATTACAACCGGTTGCAATATAAAAATACAACCGGTTGTAATTGATGTATTCGTGGTCTATAGTCCCCTGATAATAAGAAAACATCGGCCATAAAAACTAAATTACTGATTCCAGAACTCAGGAATGTTACATTTCCAAACGGGAGGACTTATGCCAAATTTCAACGTCGAACTTCATGCGATTGATATTACTATCCTTGTTGCCTATTTCGTGTTTGTCATGGGGCTGGGTATTTATCTGGGCCGGAAATATGAGGATGCGGAAGATTATTTTCTTGCCGGACGAAG
>DRKK01000105.1 GCA_011051815.1 Sphingomonadales bacterium
ATGATGAGGTGATCGCCGGACTGGCAGAAGCGGCAAATGGCATGAAAATCGGTTGCGGCCTTGATCCGGAAAATATGGTCAACCCGCTGGTGTCACAGATACAGTTTGACCGGGTCATGGGTTATATCGAAAGTGGCCGGGCGGAAGGGGCCGAGGTTGTTGCAGGCGGCGGTCGCCGCGGCGACAAGGGCTATTTCGTTGAACCGACTATTCTGGCCAACACCAACCGGGATATGAAAGTGGTTCGCGAAGAGATTTTCGGCCCGGTGGTGTGCGTACAACGCTATCAGGATATTGACGAGGTTGCCAAGCTGGCCAATGACACAGTCTATGGCCTTGGGGCCAGTATCTGGACTCGTGATGTGGGTAATATCATCAATATTGTGCCAAAGATCAGGTCAGGGACGGTTTGGGTCAATTGCCATAATATCCTTGACGTTGTCATGCCCTTTGGCGGCTATAAACAGTCAGGCTTTGGCAAAGATATGGGACAGCAGGCACTGGAAGGTTATCTGGAAACAAAATCCGTCTGTATCATGGCATAGTTTTTTGCTTTCTTCTGTGCAACAATGGAAACAGGAGAAGGACCGTATGACCATCATCAAAAAAGCCGTTTCTTTGTCCCCGGATGAGGGGGATGCCGTAGAGGAACTTTATCAACAGCTGTGCGAGACGGATAGCAACCCGGCGTTATGCCTGTTTTTCTGTTCGCCAAAATATGATCTGGGCCGGCTGGAAGCGGCCCTGTCACGGCGGTTCGGGGATATTCCGCTGGTGGGATGCACCACCGCCGGAGAGATCACTCCCCTTGGTTATCAGCAAGACAGTATTACAGGCGTTGCCTTTCCCCGCGCTCATTTCAGTATTGTCAGCCGGGCCATCCATAAAATTGGTGATTTTAAAATTCAGGACGGCATCGATGCGGGGGCGGGGCTGGTGGCTGACCTGAAAAAAGCCATACCCCACGCCAATGGTCATAACACCTTTGCCTTTATGCTGATTGACGGACTGAGCAATGCGGAGGAACGGGTTACCGCTTCTATTGGCAGTCAGCTCGGCGATATTCCGCTGGTGGGGGGGTCCACCGCCGATGATTGGGATCTGGAAAATACCAGCTTGTTTTATCAAGGCAGCTTTGCACGAGATCGGGCGGTGATTATGCTGATCCATACGGAATTGCCTTTTCAGGTCCATTATACCCACCATTATATCGCCGGTGATGCCCGGGCTGTGATTACGGAGGCCGATCCGGTCACCAGAATAGTCTATGAAATCAATGGCTTGCCCGCGACACAGGAATATGCCAGGCTGTGCGGCGTGGCCGAGAAAGACTTGTCAATTTCCACCTGTAGCAATCATCCGATCTTGATGAAAATTGGCGGTAAATTTTACTCACGCGGGGTGGTGGATATTAACCATGCGCAACAGAATATCCGTTTTGCCTGTGCCATTGGCAAGGGGGTGGTCTGTGCCATCGCCCGGCCTTCGGACCCGATTGTCAATACGGCGGATTTATTTGCTGAAATTCGCGCCGAAATTGGCCCCCTTGATCTGGTGCTGGGCTGTGATTGTGCGGCGCGTAAGATGATCTGTGAGGAACAGGGGTTGCTGCCTGCCATCTCTCAAATTTATATGGAGAATAACGTTATCGGTTTTGCCAGTTTTGGCGAGCAGTATAACACGATTCATATGAATAATTCTTTCTGTTGTATTGCCATCGGCAAGGAGGTGCCTGATGGAGGATAAACGCCGCCTGAGCGATGAGGAGGTCAAACGGTTGATCATGGAAAACGCCCGCCTGAACAAAACGGTACAGGTTTTGATGGATCGGGTGGAACAGGAAATGGATCAGCAGCAGGACAGCTTTACCATCTTTCAGACCGCCATCAAGCTGGAAGAAACCGTCAATCAGCGCACCAATGAGCTGAGCGACCTGAACCGGCGCCTGATGAAGGAACTGCATGAGCGGGAGAAGGTGGAGAAGAAACTGCAAATCGCCAAAAAACAGGCGGAGGAAGCCAATAAAAGCAAGACGAAATTTCTGGCCACGGCCAGCCATGATTTGCGCCAGCCCCTAAATGCAGCGCGCTTGTTCGCCGGATCTCTGGCGGGCAGTGACTTAAGCGCAGAAAATGCCCGCTATGTGGCCCGGATCGGCAATTCGCTGGATGCGCTGGACGACCTGCTCAGTATTCTGCTCAATATTTCCCAACTGGATGCGGGGGGTATTATCCCCACCTTCTGTCATTTCAGGCTACAGGATTTTCTGGGCAGCATCGTCCCGGATTATATTCAGACGGGGCAGGAGAAAGACCTTAACGTGCGCATGGTGGCCAGCACTCATGTTGTTTACAGTGATCCGCGTCTTCTGGAAACCATATTGCGTAATTTCCTCAGCAATGCCATTCGCTATACCAAGACAGGCGGGGTGGTGGTTGGTTGCCGGGTGCGGCAGGGCAAAGTCATTATTCAGGTGGCGGACAGCGGTATCGGTATCCGGGAAAGTCAGCTCGAAGGCATCTTTGAGGAATTTATTCAGGTTCATGAGGACCATGCCATTGGCGGGCGTGGCATTGGCCTTGGCCTGTCGATCGTAAAACGTATATCCGCCCTTCTGGACGCCCGGATTACGGTAAGTTCCACCTATGGCAAGGGATCCATATTCAATATTATTCTGCCGCAAGGTGCCGCAGATAAGGCGGTCAGTCCCTTTACGGCCCGTGCGGCGGATATTGTGGCGGAGAGCAGCCTTGGGGGCCGCATCATCGCGGTCATTGATAATGACGAGGATGTGTTGGACGGGATGAAGGCCCTGCTGGGGAAATGGGGGTGTGTTACGGTCACGGATATTTCCGCCGATGGGGCCTTGGCGCAGCTTATCGCGCAGGATAAAACCCCGGATATTATCATTGCGGATTACCATCTGAACGGGGATGATACCGGCATTGACGCCGTGGCGGAAATCCGGGCGGAATTTTCAGACCCCATCCCCGCGATTATTATCACCAGCGACCGGGACAGTGGGTTGGTGGATATGCTTGAGGCAAAAGAACTGCCCCTCATATATAAACCGGTGATAGCCGCGCGCCTGCACGCTTTGATCCGGCATCTGATTTAAGGCTATATCTGAAATATGAGCGCTTTCCGTTAAAAAAAAGCCCGGTTCAGATATTTTCCCTTGATTAATAGAGGACCACGCTGCGGATGCTTTCCCCCGCATGC
>DRKK01000106.1 GCA_011051815.1 Sphingomonadales bacterium
ATGTGCGTCAATGATTTGATCGTACAGGGGGCAGAACCTTTGTTCTTTCTGGATTATTTCGCCACCGGGCATTTGAGCGTTGAGGCAGGCCGGGCCATTATCGAAGGTATTGCCGAGGGTTGCCGCCAGTCCGGCGCGGCCCTGATTGGTGGGGAAACCGCCGAAATGCCGGGCATGTATAAGGACGGCGATTATGATCTGGCCGGTTTTTGTGTCGGGGCGGTGGAGCGCGATAATATTCTGGCCGGGGAGGGCGTGTCTGCGGGGGACATGCTGCTTGGTCTAGCGTCCAGCGGGGTTCATTCCAACGGTTTTTCCCTTGTCCGTCGTTTGGTAACGGATTCCGGGTTGGATTACAGCGACCCATGCCCCTTTGATGAAACCAAGGACTTTGGCACCGCCCTGTTGGCGCCAACAAAGATTTATGTAAAAAGCACCCTTGCGGCTCTGAAAACCGGGCATATTAGGGCGATTTCTCATATAACGGGCGGTGGTTTTGTGGAAAATATCCCGCGTATCCTGCCGCAAAATGTCAGTGCCCATGTGGAGGCCAGCGGCTGGTCTTTGCCGCCGGTTTTTGACTGGCTCCGGGAAGCAGGTAATCTTGCCCCGCTGGAAATGGCGCGGACATTTAATTGTGGCATTGGCCTTGTGCTGGTCGTTTCAGCGGACGGGGCAGAGGATGTGCGAAAAATATTCGAACAGATGGGGGAAACGGTCTATAGTCTTGGCCGGGTGGTTGAACGGTCAGAGAATGAACCGGCAACCATTGTTACGGGTGCCGCCGGAAGCTGGGGCTATACTGACCCTTGGCAGGCTCTTTCCGCCAATTGATGACAGGATTTTCCGATGCTTGACGTTGCCGTATTGATCTCAGGACGGGGCAGTAATCTGCAAGCGCTCATTGACGCCTGCGCCCAGCCGGATTTTCCGGCCCGTATTGTGGCGGTTATTTCAAATAATCCGGGGGCCGGGGGACTGGAACGGGCAAAGGTGGCCAATATTCCCACAGCGGTGGTTAACCACCGGGATTTTGAGGACAGGGAATCCTTCGAAAATGCCGTTGATGAGGAACTAAAGAATTTTAAGGCCAAATTTATCTGCCTTGCCGGATTTATGCGTATTCTTGACGGGCGTTTTGTTAACCGCTGGAAAGACCGGATACTTAATATCCATCCGTCTTTATTGCCGTCTTTCAAGGGATTGCATACGCAAGAGCGCGCTCTGGAGGCTGGGGTACGCTTTACCGGATGTACGGTTCATATTGTGCGGCCCGAAATGGATGACGGGCCAATTATCTTGCAGGCTGCTCTCGCAGTTGATCCGGAAGATGATGCGGATAATCTGTCGGCAAAGGTTCTGGAACTGGAACATATTATCTATCCTGAGGCCCTGAAATTGATCGCCCTTGGCCGGGTATCCATCAGCGGCAACAAAGCCATCATTGACAAGGCCAGCTACCCTGAGAAGGGGGTGATTAGTCCTGAGCCTGTTTAATCAGAATGATTTTGCCGTTCTTCATGGCAAAGGCCAGTTCGCCGTGCTTTACCGCCAGCGCCTGCTTACCGAAAAGATCATAACGCCAGCCTGATAAGGCGGGAATATCCACATCATCACTTTCGGCTAGCTTTTCAAGATCATCAACAGAGGCGATCAGCTTGGGGGCCACATTTTCATTCTGGCAAATAAGTTTGAGCAATACTTTCAACAGCTCCATCACCGGGTCCGTATTCTGGGCCGGTGGGCGGCGGCGGGATATTTCCGGCAGGCTGTCCTCGGGCAGGGCCAGAACATCTTTGATAACGGCCAAAACCTTTTGGCCGCTTTTGCTCTGGCTGAATTGGGGCGACAGGCCACGGATGCTGCCCAAGGCATTGGCATGTTCGGGCCGGACGGCGGAGACTTCCAGCAAGACTTCGTCGCGCATCACCCGGTTACGGGGCAGGTTACGTCTTTGGGCTTCTTCTTCGCGCCATTCCGCCAAAGCCCGGGCGAGGGCATTGAACCGGCGGTTACTGCTCCTGATCTTCAGGCGTTTCCAGGCATTCTCCGGCAGAATGATAAAGGTGTTCGGATTGGTCAGGTCGGCCATTTCCTCATCAAGCCACTGGCTGCGGCCTGTTTTCTGTAACTGGGCATCCAGTTTGCGGTATATGGTCCGCAAGTGGGTCACATCACCAAGGGCATAATCAATTTGACGCTGGGTCAGGGGCCGCCTTGACCAGTCCGTAATGCGGGTGCTTTTATCCAAAGTCGCCCCGGCCATGCTCATCACCAGCTTTTCATAGCCGATACTGTCCCCATAGCCACAAACCATGGCCGCGACCTGAGAATCAAACAGGGGTTTTGGCACAACGCCCTTTTCATTGACAAAAATTTCAATATCCTGCCGGGCGGCATGAAATATTTTCAATATATTCTCATCGGTCATCAGGTCGTAAAAGGGGGAAAGGTCAATGCCAGGGGCAAGGGGATCAATGGCGTGATATTCTTCCTCATTGGCCACCTGTATCAGGCAGAGCTTGGAATAATAGGTCTTGGTGCGCAGAAATTCGGTATCAACGGTGATATATTCAGATTTGGAAAGACGCGCGCACAGGGCAATTAACTCGTCATTGGTGGTAATTACGCTCATTATTTTTCTTTTCTGTTGTTTACGATCCGGCGCATAGTTTCCGCACCCCGTAAAGAATAACTTGACAAGTGGGCAATAAAGCACAAAAACACCATGATTTACATATTAAAATTAGAAGATTGATTATGCACGAATATAGAACACATACTTGCGAGGCCCTGCGCGCTGAAAACGTGGGGGAGGTCGTATTGCTCTCTGGCTGGGTTCACCGGAAACGGGATCACGGCGGATTGCTGTTTATCGACCTACGCGACCATTACGGTTTGACCCAATGTGTGATTGACACGGATAATCCCAATTTTAATGTGGCTGAAAGTCTGCGGGCTGAATCCGTTATCCGGGTCAAGGGCAAGGTGGTATCGCGCACAGAAGACACCATCAATGAAAACCTGCCCACCGGCCATGTGGAATTGATCATTGAGGAGCTTGACTTGCTGTCTGCCGCCGCAGAGTTGCCGTTGCCGGTATTTGGCGAACAGGACTATCCGGAGGATATTCGGCTGACTTATCGCTTTCTTGATCTGCGCCGGGAAAGACTCCACAGAAATATCGTTCTGCGCTCTGACGTGATTTCCAGCATCCGCCGCCGTATGGTTGAGTTGAATTTCAGGGAATATCAAACGCCAATTTTAACTGCCAGTTCCCCGGAAGGGGCACGGGATTTTCTGGTGCCGAGCCGTCTGCATCCCGGTAAATTCTATGCTCTGCCGCAAGCACCGCAACAGTTCAAGCAGTTGTTGATGATCGCGGGTTTTGACCGTTATTTTCAGATTGCGCCCTGTTTCCGGGATGAGGATGCTCGGGCAGACCGCTCACCGGGGGAATTTTATCAGCTTGATGTGGAAATGTCTTTCGTCACCCAGGAAGATGTGTTCGCCGCCATTGAGCCTTTGATGATTGGCCTGTTCGAAGAATTTACCACCAAGAAAGTCACCCAGTCGCCTTTCCCACGCATTGCGTTTAAGGACAGCATGCTGAAATACGGCAATGACAAGCCGGACTTGCGTAATCCTGTGGAAATTAGCGATGTGACAGAAGTTTTCCGGGGATCCGGTTTTGGCATCTTTGCCGGAGCTGTTGAAAAGGGTGCCGTCGTGCGTGCCATTCCGGCACCGGGGGCTGGCGGCGCGAAGGCCCGCAGTTTCTTTGACAAGATGAATGACTGGGCGCGGGGCGAAGGTTACGCTGGCCTTGGCTACATCCGTTTCAAGGAAGGCGAGGCCCTTGGCCCCATTGCGAAGAACCTTGATGATGATCGTCTGGCACAATTAAGAGAAATAGCAGGCCTTGGGGACGATGACGGGGTTTTCTTTGCTTGCGGTAAGGAAATGGAAGCTGCGAAGTTGGCCGGATTTGCCCGGACCAAGGTTGGTGAAGACCTTGAATTGATCAATGATGATGAATTTAAATTCTGCTGGATTGTTGATTTCCCCATGTATGAATATGACGAAGTGGAAAAGAAACTGGACTTCAGCCATAATCCCTTTTCCATGCCGCAGGGCGGGATGGAAGCATTGGAAACCATGAATCCGGAGGATATTCTGGGCTATCAGTATGATATTGTCTGTAATGGCATCGAATTGTCATCCGGGGCCATCCGGAACCATAAGCCGGAAATCATGTATAAGGCCTTTGAACTGGCCG
>DRKK01000107.1 GCA_011051815.1 Sphingomonadales bacterium
TTCGGCATAATCTGCCTATTTTTAATCAATGGAAATTTAAAGAAAACGGGGAAAACCATAGGCTTAACCATATGGCGTGACTATTGCATATACTCCTGAAAAGGAGATTACCATGCCCCATATTATGTTGCAAAGCACAGACAGCCCACCTGACAAATCATTTCTGGAACTTGCCACTGAAATGAAAAACCTCGGTATGGACCCTAAGCCTTTTTTTGAAATTGCCGCACAGGATATTTTGACCCAACATGGCCATAAAGCCATCCCCTATGTAGAAGAAATGTTAAGTCAGGTGTATGGGCAGAATAACCCGGATGGCCTATATCTTTGGCAAGAACTCCATCGCATTTTAATAGGCCAACCGTCTGGGGTCCCACGCATCCTACACTAATTATGGTTGTATATTTGTGATATTAACTATATTATAACACTATTGGTTGTATAAGGCATAATCCCTCGGAAGATCACTCTACTATCTTCCATCTGCCGAACTGCTCCAACGGTGTTGTAAAAAATATCGTTGGAGTTTTTTTATTCTATGACTAACCGATATTGGCCAACCACGGCATGGCTTCAATCAGATAGAAACCGAAATTCTGCAAAGACCCCATGAATATTGCCAGGCCGGTAACTATCAACAAAATACCGATAACGATTTCAACCGTTTTCATATGTTTGCGTACACGATCGGAAGCGCGCAAGAACCTGTTAATCGCAACCGATGCAATGATGAACGGCACCCCAAGGCCCAGCGAATAGACGGCCAGCAAAGACACCCCTTGGGAAAAATGCTCCTGCGTGGCCGCCAATGTCAGTATAGTTGCCAGAATAGGCCCGATACAGGGTGTCCAGCCAAAGGCAAAGGCCAACCCGACAATATAGGCCCCAATCAGGCCTTTTTGTTCACTGCTGGTTTGAAAACGGGCCTCTTTATACAGGAAAGACAGCTTGACCAGTCCGGTAAAATGAATACCCAGGATGATAATCATCACCCCGGAAATCTTGGCAAATATTTCCTTGTTTTCCTGCAACACCCCCTGAATGGCTGAGGCCCCGGCCCCCATGGCGATAAAAACAGTTGAAAATCCAAGGACAAAGGCAAGAGCCGGCCAGAACATGGCCCATTTCGCCATTTTCTCCCCCTCTTTCAGGTCCTGATAACTGTTTCCGGTAATGAAACAAATATAGGCCGGCACGAGGGGCAAAACGCAGGGTGACAGAAAACTGAACATACCACTGATCAGGGCGACTAAATATGAGACTTCGATACTATCCATGATGTTCTTTCTAGCGTCCCTGGAAAAATGTGCAAGGATATTCACATCACAAGCTTGTTATCCGTTCATTTTCCGGGACAGAAAACCGCCAAGCCAGCCGGCGAACAGGGCCACGATAATCGCCATAATGCCGTAAGAGGCCGGATATAGATGAGCAAAATTATAGATCAGTCTTTCCAATCCTGCCTTTCCCACTTCCAAAGGCGATTGCTCACTGAGCAGAAGCTCCCCATTACGAATCAAATGCACATCCACCTTATATTCACCTACCGGCATATTGGCAGGAAAATCCAATATGGCGCGAAACAGAATATCATCCAGCACGCTGACCGTACCTTCCTGCTGATTATAAAGGTCTTTGGCCTTCATATTGCGAATGAAACCATCACGATAGGCTTTGCCTTCTGCCTGAGGTACAGATTTTGCAAAGTTTATGGCAAGGTTTTCAATCCCCGCCTCTAACATTTTCAAGTCTTGTTCGCCCAAAATCTGATTTAAAGGCCGCGTAGAGGTAACCGCGTAATAGCCCGGCACATTTTTTAAGGTTAAGGAATCCCGGTTGGCCCAGATCGGCCCGACCTGTTCCTTGCGCCGGACAATCATATCATGGCGGGTACTTTGCACCACCACAATGACATCATAGTCCATGCCCTCTATAACAATACCACGCGCGCCATCATCCAATAGCACATCACGTTCGATGGCCCCAAATATCAAAAGCTGCGTACCGGAGAATTCAGACGTAATCTCAATAATGTGACGCGACAGATCCGTAACCATACGTTCCGCCATCACAGGTTGACTGAACAGCAAAGCTGTAATCAAATATGTTATGATTAAGATAACGCGGCGCATCAATGAATTAACCCCGCCGGGGTAACGGAATAAAGCTCATCCGGCGTTACAACCAGATCCAGCGCCATCTTGCTACAGACCGTTAAAACCAGAATTGCCAGCAGAATGCGTAATTGTTCGCCTTTTAATTTAAGCCCGACCTTAGCCCCCAGTTGCGCCCCGATCACGGCCCCGATCAACAGGATCAGCGCCAGCAAAACATCAACCGTCTGGGTATTCACCGAATGGAGAAAAGTCACACTGGCCGTAACAAAGGTGATCTGAAACAAAGAGGTTCCGATCACAACCTTAATGGGCATATTCAGCAGGTAAATCATAGCTGGAACCATAATAAAGCCACCGCCAACCCCCATAACAGCCGTCAAAATACCAACCAGCGCCCCGATGGAAATCGGCATCAGAGCGCTCACATATAGTTTAGACGCCTTGAATCTCATTTTAAAGGGCAACGCATCAACCCAAGTACGGTGCCGCCGGCCTACTTTGGGCTTGTCCCCGCGCCGATTGCGCAGGATACTGCGCACACTTTCCACAAACATCAGACCGCCAATACCGCCCAAAAACAGGACGTAGGCCAGTGAAATCAACAAATCCACCTGGCCGCTGGATTTTAATATGGTGAAAATCATGGACCCAAAAA
>DRKK01000108.1 GCA_011051815.1 Sphingomonadales bacterium
AGAGCATATTGGGTAATGGTAAAAGACCGATTACATAGTAGTGACAAATAAGCGACAAGAACAGTGGCTCCCATGCCTGTGGCAAAATTTTCGAACCCCATGGTCAAGGCCAGAAACACTGTACTATCCCCGACAAGATAAAGCCCAGAAAACATCAAATTAGACACTGCCTGCAATAATGCGCAAATCAATAGTGACATCCACAATCCATAACGTTTCATCAGGAGACCGCCTACCCCCAATCCAATCAACAACGCCCAAAAACCCACGAGCTTGCCTGCATCTGCAATTACCGTATCTTCAAATCCCACAGACAGAAAAAATTTAGTCTGTAATGCTACGGCAAGGCTGTCGCCCAGTTTGTAAAAAATCGCAAATAATAAGAAAACATACCAACCACGCCGGGTCATGAATTCCTTGAATGGCGACACCACCGCCATATGTAACCATGATAACATACGTGCCGTGCCGCCATGAATTTGCGGATTTCTGATCAGATAAGACTCAAGTTGGTGGTCCAGTTCTATGGCTTCAGGTGTCATAACATGCTGTGGCTCTTTAATTATCAAACTCGTAAAAAAACCAACTGCAATCAACAAGCCTCCTACGGTAAATACCATAGGCCAGTTAGCTCCAAAATCCGCATGAAAATGAATTGCCCCAACACCGCATATTATGGCCGCAATCCGATAGCCATAAATATAACTGGCGGCACCTGCAGCCTGTTCATCCTCCTCCAAACTTTCAATACGCATTCCGTCAATAACAATATCCTGTGTGGCACCTAATATAGATATCAGAAATGCTGCCATATAGGTTTCGGCATAATTGTCTATGGGTGATGTATTCCCAAGCCAAATAATTGCTGGTATCAGCATCAATTGGACAATAATCAACCAGCTACGCCTCTGACCAAAAACCTTTGTTAAAAGGGGGAGTTTCACATGATCCACGATTGGAGACCACAAGAACTTAAACGCATAAGGCGCGCCTGCGGTACTTAAATAGCCTATATCAGCCAGAGGTAAATTAATTTTTGCTACCCAATAGGATAGCGTCATCGCCAAAATCCCATAGGGTACACCAGAAGAAAAGCCAAGGAACAAAATTGCCAATACCCGGGAACGAAAATATACTTCAGCCGCGCTCCACCAATTTCTAACTCTATCCAAACCTTTTTCCCTAAAACAATATATATAAATTACTCATTCAGTTTTTTACTAACCCAATATTTGGTTCCCTGCAAGGTGGCTTGCAAAGCTAGGCCGTGTTTGGTCATTTGATAAACGGTCACGCCGCCGATGACCGTGTCCGCCGCATTGACCTCGCCGCCGGTGTCATCCAGGGTCGCCGCCGCATCTGCCTGTCCGGAGAAATCCCAGCCATGCTCAACAAATTTATCAAAGGCAGATCGTTTATGAAAGATCATCACTGCCCGATAATCCTTGATACCAAGGCCGATACCGACACCGCCAGTGGCCATACGCATGAAAGTGTCATTGCCACTCTTATTGTCATGGGCGACACCCTTGCCGCTCCCCGCTGACAGCAAAATCAGGTTAATGCCCCCATTGTTAAACACCGCATAGCCCGCCGCATTTTTAACCATTGTTTTGGCTTCCGGGTGATTAGCATAGAGCTGATTCAAGACCTCCGTCCGCATCTCAAGTATTTCCGCCCTTTTCTGCGCGCTGGATTTTGCCATAGCAACGGCGGGCATAAGGGTCAGTGCAATAATCAGAATGGCTTTTTTCAACATAATCTGGCTCCCTGTCTTTTATATGTAATCATAGCATCAAAATTTATTATGATGCCAACGATTATTACGCCGAGAATAGATCAAAAAAAAGGCGACCCGTATAGGCCGCCTGAAAGTAACACCAATATTATATTTATTTACGGCGTCTGCGCGCCAGTCCCAGACCCAACAGGCCAAGCCCTAACAAAGCCAAAGGAGCAGGTTCAGGAACGCCTGTTGGTGTGACCCCTACGGGCTTAAAACTGTCCCTGAATTCCCATGAAATAATATCATGGTTTGCATTTGCCGCCCCCGTTCCAGACGTAAACCCAACAAAAGCATTACTCGTGCCCAACACGGATAGCAAATTAAGGTTGGCATAGGACAAAATAGCCGTGGAGGGCCGTAAATCAATAGTGCTCAACCGAATTTCCAGATCTTGCGTAACACCATTATAATCTACCCAAACAAAACGATCCTGCCCATTTTGAAATTCCACCGGATCGTTATAGCGCACAACAGAACTGATACTGCCGTTTAAATTCACGCCGATATGATTGTTGTTATTACCATCAACTCCGCCATTATTCCACGTATCAAATTCAATACCCAAGCTGTTGTTAATGCCTTGATAGCCAATTCCGCCCCCTAGACCGCCTACATTATTCCCTTGCGTCTGAACCACAAAGACCAAACCGTCTGCTCCACCAGAATGAGGGTTGTTTATATTGAACGCAAATTTGCTGGAAAAAGAGGTGCTACTGGTCAGATTTACCGTTGACGTACTGAAAAAACTACCGCTCTGGCTATTAATAGCCGGGGTTATTCTGAGTACATTACGGCTACCATCATTCACAGCAGTGGCATTACCGTTAATTGTAAGGCCCGTTGTTGACGTAAAGTCCGTATATGAAATAGTAG
>DRKK01000109.1 GCA_011051815.1 Sphingomonadales bacterium
AAAACAACCGTTTGAATTTACATGAATGATAAGTGGAAAACAAGCGTATAATATATACCGAAAAAGAACAATGACACAAAAATATGTCCTCTGACACTTCAAAGCAAAAAAATAAAAAAATTATGCCCGCCACTTTGGCCAATTACCATCTGGCGACAAAATTTCTGCTTCAGGGCAAGCTGGTTTCCTTTCCCACGGAAACCGTTTACGGGCTTGGCGCGGACGCTACCAGCGACCTTGCGGTTGCCAATATTTTTGAGGCCAAGCAAAGGCCACAGTTCAATCCGCTTATTATCCACCTGCCATCCCATCTGGCCGCCGAGAAATATGTGGAATTTGACATGATTTCCCGCAAACTGGCCCAGGCTTTCTGGCCCGGACCATTGACCCTTGTCCTGAAACGGAAACCAGACTGTATGCTCTCACACCTTGTGTCCGCTGGCCTTGATACGGTAGCGGTACGGGTACCTGAACATCCCATTGCGCAGGAATTACTGCACCATTTCAAATATCCCATTGCCGCGCCAAGCGCCAATATTTCAGGCAGGTTAAGCCCCACCCGCCCGGAGCATGTGGCCCAGGACCTGTCGGAAAAGGTCGCCCTGATACTGGACGGTCCCGCGTGCCACAATGGTATCGAATCAACCATCGCACAGGTGGTGGGCAGTGAAATCAGGCTGCTGCGTCCCGGAAGTATCACCAAGCGGGAGATTGAGGAATTAACCGGCCTGCGCGTTACCTATTTTGCCGACGGGCAGAACCCCACGGCCCCCGGACAGTTAAAAAGCCATTACGCGCCCAAATCCAAAATACGCCTGAATGCGGAAACAATTTATCCGGGTGAAGCCCTGCTGGCCTTTGGCAGCCTTTACCCGAAAGACGCCCAGATCATCCGCAACTTAAGCCCCAAGGGCATCCTGAGGGAAGCGGCGGCAAATCTATTTTCCATGCTCCATGAGCTGGATGAAACGGACTGCAAAACCATTGCCGTAAGCCCAATCCCCGCCAAGGGTCTTGGCATTGCCATCAATGATCGACTAAGCCGCGCCGCCGCAACCAAGGATTAAGAAACCCTATGAGCCTTGCCCGTCATCACCTCGAAGAATTAAAGGCTATTTCAGGACAGAATGGCTGGATTGATCGCCCCGATGATATGCAGCCCTTCCTCATCGAACCGCGCGAGAAATATCAGGGGACAACCCCCTTGATTCTGTTGCCGGACACAGTCAGTAAGGTTGCTGAAATCATCACCTATTGCGCAAGCCATAAAATCCCCGTCGTACCACAGGGCGGCAATACGGGTCTTGTGGGCGGCAGTATCCCGACCACAGGCGGAGATGAAATCCTGATCAGCCTGAAACGGCTCAACCGCATCCGCGACAGGGACGACCATAATCAGACCATGACCGTAGAGGCCGGGTGCATCCTGTCGGATATTCAGGCGGCGGCACAGGATATGGACTGCCTGTTTCCCTTGAGCCTTGCCGCCGAAGGCTCTTGTATGATTGGTGGCAATCTGTCCACCAATGCGGGCGGGGTGAATGTGCTTCATTACGGTAATATGCGCAGTCTTGTTTTAGGGCTTGAGGTAGTTTTGCCTAACGGCGACATCTGGCACGGCCTGTCGGGCCTGCGCAAGGATAATACCGGCTATGACCTGAAACAAATTTTCATCGGGGCCGAGGGCACCCTTGGCATTATCACCGCCGCCACCCTGAGGCTATATCCCTATCCCCATGAGAAGCAGACCGCTTTTGTCGCTGTGCCAACGCCCCAAGCTGCTATGGACCTGCTGACCCTCGCCCGCAAGATCAGCGGCGGCACCATCACCGCCTTTGAAATCATCCCGCGCCGGGGCATTGAAATGGTCACCCGCCATATGACCGGTACACGGGATCCCATGACACAGGCCTATGACTGGTACGTGCTGCTGGAATGCAGTTCATCCCTGAACCGTGATCTGCTGGATCTTGAAAGGGTTATGGAGCGCATTCTGACCACAGCCATGGACGGGGAACTGGTGCTGGACGGTGTGATTGCCAAAAATCAGGCCGAAAGCGACAACCTGTGGCATTTGCGGGAAAATATGTCCGAGGCCCAGAAATTTGACGGCGGCAGCATCAAGCATGACATCTCCGTCCCCATATCCGCCATCCCCGATTTTCTGACCCGCGCCGGAGCGGTGGTCGCGGACATGATTCCCGGCGCCCGCCCGGTACCGTTCGGTCATCTGGGCGACGGTAATCTCCATTATAATATCAGCCAGCCTCTGGATATGGATAAACAGGAATTTCTGGATAAATGGCCCGCCCTGAACCGGAAAGTTCATGACGTTGTCCGGGAATTCGGCGGCAGTTTCAGCGCCGAGCATGGCATAGGCCGTATGAAGACCGACGAAATGTCACATTATAAGACTAAGATAGAAATGGATATGATGCGCCGGCTCAAAGATATGCTTGACCCCGACAACATCATGAATCCCGGTGTGATTTTGAAAAAGGTTCAAAAATGACTTTTCAAGAAAAATACTA
>DRKK01000110.1 GCA_011051815.1 Sphingomonadales bacterium
ATCTTCTGCTCTGGAAAATGATTCTCAAACTCAAGCATGACGGAATCAGAATGGTTGATCTGGGGGGACTTAACACGGAGGAGGGGGCCGATATTGCCCGTTATAAACTCAGTTTTAGCAATGAGGTCACCCGTCTGGGCGGCACATATATGTGATATATGGAAAAGATACAAAAAATTGATTCAAATTTTAGCTAAATAATACTTCCTTAACATCCTGCCTCTATAACTATCTCAAACAAATGGAATTTCTGCGATCAGGTTGCGGATATAAAGGGTTGAATGAGGCTTGAATTAATATGCTAGTTATCGTTGGTATAATCTTTACCATGGTTATGGTGTTCGGTGGGTATGTTCTGGCAGGCGGTAAAATGGCCCCTGTATTGAAGGCATTGCCATTGGAAGGCATGATCATTGGCGGGGCAGCTGTTGGCTCATATATGGTCAGCAATGGCGGCGGCATTGCGAAAAAGGGTCTGAAAGGTCTGGGTCACGCATTAAAAGGTCCAAAATGGAAATCACAAGACTATATCGACCTGCTGTGTCTGATGTTTCTTTTAACGAAATTAATCAAGACTAAGGGTGTTATCGCTCTGGAAGCACATATTGAAAACCCGGAAGAAAGTAAAATTTTCAGCAATTTTGAGAAAGTTACAGCAGACCATCATGTAATTGATTTTATCTGTGATTATCTGCGTATGACCACCATGAATTTCGATGACCCCTATCAAGTGGAAGATGTGTTGATCAAAGATCTGGAAAAACATCACCATGAGGAAAGCGAGGGCGCTCATGCCCTAAGTGTGGTCGGCGAGGCCTTTCCGGCCCTTGGTATTGTGGCTGCGGTTTTGGGGATTGTGAAAACAATGGGCAGTATTGACCAGCCTGTTGAAATACTTGGTGCCATGATTGGGGGCGCTCTTGTGGGAACATTCCTGGGGATTCTTATCTCATACACCATTGCAAGTCCAATTGCAGGCAGGGTGCAACAAATTGTTGATGAGGAAAGCCATTTCTTCAATGTGATCAAGGATATTATTGTCTCGCACCTGCATGGTAATGCACCGCAGATTTCCGTTGAAATTGGCCGGAAAAGTATCCCCCACCATATGCAGCCCACATTCTATGAGCTGGATGAGGCGGTTAATGAACTGTCAAATGATCTTCTGACTTAATCAGTACCATTCAATAATTGAGCCACCTTCGGGGCAAAATAGGTTAATATCCCGCTGGCCCCGGCGCGTTTGAAAGCGAGCAGGCTTTCCATCATCACCTGATCAAGGTCGAGCCAGCCATTCTGCGCGGCGGCATGGAGCATGGCATATTCGCCGCTGACTTGATAGGCGAAAGTGGGGAATGAAAATTCGGATGTCACCCGCTGAATAATATCAAGATAGGGCATGCCCGGCTTGACGATGATCATATCAGCGCCCTCATTAATATCCAGCATCACTTCCCGTAGGGCCTCATCCCCGTTGCCCGGGTCCATCTGATAACTGTGCTTGCCGCCGGATTTTATGTTCTTGGCAGACCCAACCGCATCCCGGAACGGGCCATAAAAAGCCGAAGCATATTTGGCGGCATAGGCCATGATTTGTGTGTTGATGTGCCCCTCACTTTCCAAAGCCGTACGAATGGCCCCAACCCGGCCATCCATCATGTCCGACGGGGCTAATATGTCGCATCCGGCCTCAGTCTGGACAAGGGCTTGCTTGACCAGAATATCAATGGTCTGATCATTATCCACATAACCATCAATGAGCAGTCCATCCTGACCATGGCTGGTATAGGGGTCAAGGGCCACATCACAGATTATGCCGATGTCAGGCACCGCAGCCTTGATGGCCCGTGTGGCCCGGCAGATAAGATTGTCAGGGTTCATGGCTTCCCGGCCATCATCACTTTTCAGTTCCTGCGGCGTTTGGGGAAACAGGGCAATGGCTGGGATGCCTGCTTTGGCAGCTTTTTCAACCTCAGGGATAAGCCGGTCTATGCTATGGCGACACACACCGGGCATGGACGAAATTTCTGTGGTTTTACCTGTTCCATCCTCAATGAATACCGGCCAGATCAGATCATCAACAGACAGATTATTTTCCCGGACCATTCTGCGGGACCAGTCATTTTTCCGGTTTCGCCTTGGCCGTGTGGCGGGATAACTTCCGGATCGTGCATTTTTGTTCATTTTTTTAACCTGACATTCAAAGGATTTTAGCGTTAGTTAAGACCTTGTTAGGAGTTGTTATACTATAATTCTCCCGTTGGAAAACAGACAATTACAATTTTACAGGGATTATACATATGTCATTGGCAGGTCATAGCAGCAGTCTTATCGGTGGGCATGAAACACCGGAAGCCAGATCAAAATTAAATTTTCTGGAATGCCTGCGTCTGATTGAACGTCTTCACCGTAGAATGCTGGACATTGTAAAAAATCGTCTGGACAGTGTGGGCATGAGCAATGTGAATAGTGTTCAGGCCTTGTTGCTCTATAATATCGGCGACCATGAAATGACCGCCGGTGATCTGCGCAACCGGGGGTATTACCTTGGCTCCAACGTATCCTACAACCTGAAAAAGCTGGTCGAGTCCGGTTATATCAATCAGGAACGTGCCGAGCATGACAAACGCGCCCTGCGTATCTGGCTCAGCGATCAGGGCAAGGAAGTCTGTGATCTTGTGGGCAATCTGTTTGACGAGAATTTGACCGTTGTAAAAGACAAAAGAGTTTTCGAAGACGAAGACGTGGCCGAACTGCGCAATTCACTGCGCAAACTGGAGAGTTTCTGGACGGATCAACTGCGGTTTCAGTCTTTCTAAAAACCTTTGACTCGCGTCAAGTAAATTCACTTATCTGTGAGTATATTACATCCTGATTTGACACGATATCCGGTGCTGGATATTGTGGCATAGTTGTTTGGATATTTAACGCTGTGCTTTGCCTTATTTATGTGATAAAGCCCGTATAATGTGCAAAATAGCAGAGTTGTTTTAGTTTTCTTCTTCATGAAATTTATATTTTATGGGGAGTGTGTATTCAAAGAATAAGGTCATGCAATGGACTATAATCGTGTGTTTTCTGACGCCCTGAAAGCGGTTAAGGAAGAAGGACGTTACCGGGTATTCACAGATATTGTACGTCAGCGGGGAAATTTCCCCAAAGCTGTCTGGCATAGTCCGGACGGCGTGAAGGATATTACGGTCTGGTGCAGCAACGACTATCTTGGCATGGGACAGCATCCCAAAGTCATCGAAGCCATGGAAGAAAGCCTGAAAAATTCAGGGGCTGGCGCCGGAGGAACCCGAAATATCAGCGGCACCAATCATATGCATGTGCTGCTTGAACAGGAACTGGCGGATCTTCACGGTAAAGAATCGGCGCTGTTATTTACCTCTGGTTACATTTCCAATGATGCAAGTATAAGTACTATTGCAAAATTATTACCCGGTTGTGTTATTTTCTCTGATGAGCTTAATCATGCCTCCATGATTGAAGGAGTTCGCCACAGCGGATGCCAGAAACATATCTTTCGCCATAATGATGTGGATCATCTGGAAAGTCTGTTACAGTCTACTGACCCGAAACTGCCCAAATTGATCATCTTTGAATCTGTCTATTCCATGGACGGTGATTTCGCGCCCATAAAAGAGTTTTGTGATCTGGCTGATAAATATAATGCCCTGACTTATCTTGACGAGGTCCATGCGGTGGGCATGTACGGCGCACGCGGCGGCGGCGTTGCGGAACGGGATGGCCTGATGGATCGCTTGACCGTCATAGAAGGTACTCTTGGCAAGGCATACGGCCTTATGGGCGGTTACATTACCTCTACCCGAGATATTGTGGATGCTATTCGCAGCTTTGCCTCTGGCTTTATCTTCACCACGTCTCTGTCACCGGTGATTACGGCGGGGGCTTTGGCCAGTGTACGCCACTTGAAAGAAAGTCAGAGCGAGCGGGACAGTCATCAGGAACGGGCACAGCTGTTAAAAGATAAAATGCGGGCCGCCGATTTGCCGGTTATGCCCTCCATCAGCCATATCGTACCGCTGTTTGTAGGCGATGCGGTGACCTGTAAGCAAATCTCGGATATTCTGCTCAATGAATTTAATGTATATGTCCAGCCGATCAATTTTCCGACGGTTCCCCGGGGATTGGAACGGTTGCGCTTTACCCCAAGCCCACTTCACACAGACGAGATGATAGACCATCTGGTCACGGCCTTGGCAACTGTATGGGCTCGGCTTGACGTACGCAAATTTACTAAGGCGGCATAACCAAGGATTATACTGAATGAATAGAGGTGAGGGCGAATATCTCGTTGAATTCATACAGGTGGGATCATACATGAAGGTATCCGCCGTTGATCCCGTTTCTGGCCGCGAAGTCTCCATCGTCGGTCCCGCCTCTGCCAGCCGTAATCAGTTGACCCGTGTTGCGGTTAATAAGCTGAAATATGTTCTGGCCAAGGAAAAAAGCTGAGCCTACCCATATTTGCCCAAAAATCTTCATTTTTCCCATACATATGGTAGGAAAAGCGGAAACCTTGTGATATTAGAGTGTCTCTGATCTTGTTTTAAACGGAAGCCATAAAAAGGGTATCCATAATGTCCAAGGAAATCATTGCATTAGCCAGCGATCACGGCGGATATGATCTTAAAATTCTTCTGAAATCCTATCTGGCGGCGTTGGGGTTTGAGCCTTTGGATCTTGGCTGTGACAGTTCTGATTCGGTTGATTATCCTGATTTTGCCGATGTCATGGCGGACGCCCTGAAAAATGGGGATGCCACGCGGGGTATTCTGGTCTGTGGTTCCGGTATCGGGATCAGCATCGCCGCCAATCGTTATCCCCATATCAGAGCCGCTCTTGTTCACGACAGATTAACCGCAGAATTAAGCCGCAAACATAATGATGCCAATGTCATTGTTATGGGCGGCCGTGTCATCGGGCCGGATGTGGCAAAGGATTGCCTGCAGGCGTTTCTAAACACAGAATTTGAAGGCGGGAGACATCAACGCCGTATCGACAAGATGTCCTGATTTTTTAACAGCTATTTTGATTTTTAGGAATTTTTACTTATGACTGATTTTTTCAATGCTTCTTTGGCCGACAGTGACCCTGAGGTAATGAACAGTATCACGCTGGAGCAGGGCCGCCAGCAGGACCATATTGAACTGATCGCCTCTGAAAATATTGTGAGCCGCGCTGTGGTTGAGGCTCAGGGGTCCATAATGACCAACAAATATGCCGAGGGATACCCCGGGCGGCGCTATTATGGCGGCTGTGAATTTGTCGATATTGCCGAGGAACTGGCTATTGAGCGGGCAAAAAAGCTGTTTAATGCGGCCTATGTCAATGTACAGCCGCATTCCGGTGCTCAGGCTAACGGGGCGGTTAATCTGGCGTTGTTGCAACCGGGGGATACATTGCTTGGTATGTCCTTGGCAGCGGGCGGTCATTTGACCCACGGCGCTCCTCCGGCCCAGTCCGGAAAATGGTTTAATGCGGTTCAATATGGCGTCAGCCGCGAGGATGCCATGGTTGATTTCAACGAAGTGGAACGGCTTGCCAAAGAGCATAAGCCTAAAATCATTATTGCCGGTGGTTCCGCCTACCCGCGCTTCATTAATTTCAAGCGTTTCCGGGAAATCGCCGATGAAGTCGGGGCTTATTTCTGGGTGGATATGGCACATTTCGCCGGGTTAGTGGCGGGCGGTGCTCATCCCAATCCGCTGGAGCATGCCCATGTCGTGACCACCACCACACATAAGACTTTGCGCGGTCCACGCGGTGGTATGATCCTGTCCAATGATCTGGATCTGGGCAAGAAATTCAATTCTGCGGTTTTTCCCGGCCTTCAGGGCGGCCCGTTAATGCATGTAATCGCCGCCAAGGCGGTGGCTTTTGGTGAGGCCCTGCGGCCTGACTTTAAAGACTATGCTCACCGTGTTGTGGAAAATGCCCGGGCTTTGGCCAATCGGCTTGTAGAAGGCGGCTGTGACATTGTATCGGGCGGAACGGATACTCACCTGATGCTAGTTGACTTGCGTCCCCTTGGTTTGACCGGGCGGGATGCGGATAATTCGCTGGGCCGGGCCAATATCACCTGTAATAAAAACGGCATACCGTTTGACCCGGAAAAGCCTATGGTTACCTCCGGCATACGCCTTGGTTCCCCGGCGGGCACCACACGTGGCTTCGGGGTTCGGGAATTTGAGAAAATCGGCGATTTTATCATTGAAATCCTGACCGGTCTTCAGGCCAACCCGGAGGACAATAGCGTCGCCGAGGCGGCTGTGCGGGGAAAAGTCGTTGCCCTGTGTAAAGACTTCCCCATTTATTAAAGGATCAAGACATGCGCTGCCCATTTTGTGGAAATGATGACACACAGGTTAAAGACAGCCGCCCGACCGAGGATAATTCGGCCATTCGGCGCAGACGGGCCTGTAATGGGTGTGGCGCGCGTTTTACCACCTTTGAGCGGGTACAGATTCGTGAGCTAACTGTGGCCAAGAAGAACGGCA
>DRKK01000111.1 GCA_011051815.1 Sphingomonadales bacterium
CTTTCGCTAAATTCTCCGGCGTCAAGCGGCGCTTTACCCATGTGGGCAAGATCGGCGGTGTGACCATCGTGGATGATTATGCCCATCACCCTGTGGAAATTGCGTCCGTATTAAGTGCCGCGCGCGAGGCTTATGCAGGCCGGGTCATTGCGGTGATGCAGCCGCACCGTTATTCCCGCCTTGAAAGCCTGTTCGATGACTTTTGCGGTTGTTTCAATAACGCGGATATTGTCATTGTCTCTCCGGTCTATGAGGCCGGGGAACAGCCCATTGACGGTATCAACCGGGACAGCCTTGTGGACGGTATCCGGGCCATGGGCCACCGGAATGTTATAGCTCTGGACGGGCCGGAAAAATTGTCTGATCTGATTTCAGAGGTGACAGAAGACGGCGACATCGTGGTCTGTATGGGGGCCGGAACCATTAGCGGCTGGGCCTATGATCTTGTGAAGAATCAGAAGGGGGCCGCCGAATGAATACAGGCCTGCCGTCCGTTCGGGGGAAGATAGAGACCCATGCACCGCTGGATAAGCTGACGTGGTTTCGGGTCGGCGGCCCGGCAGATATTTTATTCACCCCGGAAGATGTTGATGATCTGGCTCATTTTCTGCAAAATATTTCGGCAGACATGCCGGTGATGGCTTTGGGGGTTGGTTCGAACCTTCTGGTCCGGGACGGCGGTATTCGGGGAGCGGTTATTCGCTTTGGCAAAAAATTTGCGCAGATCAGTGTTGATAAAGATGAGATCATTGCCGGGGCCGGGGCGCCGGATATTGCGGTTGCGGGCGCGGCGCGGGATGCGGGGCTTTCCGGACTGGAATTTCTACGCGGTATTCCGGGGACCATAGGCGGCGCGGTTCGGATGAATGCCGGGGCTTACGGGGCTGAAATGGCCGATATTCTAATCTCGGCACAGGTCATGGACTGTCATGGTCAGTGCCATGAGGTGCTGAAAGAAGATTTGCATTTTTCTTACCGCCATTCGGACCTTGGTCAGGATATGATTTGTCTGTCGGTGCGGCTTAAGGGCAAGCCCGGCAGCCGGGATGAGATCGCCCGGCGTATGCAGGACATCGCCGACGCGCGTGAGGATAGCCAACCTCTGCGCACCCCGACTGGCGGCAGCACTTTTAAAAACCCGGACGGGGTCAAGGCATGGTCGCTCATTGATGGGGCCGGATGCCGGGGGCTTCAAATTGGCGGCGCGCGGGTATCGGAAAAACATTGTAATTTCCTGATTAATGAGGGCAATGCCACGGCGCAGGACATCGAAGAGCTGGGCGAGGAAATTCGCCGCCGGGTGATGAATAATTCCGGCGTTGACCTCACATGGGAAATTCGCATTGTCGGTGAAAAGGAGGCGTCATCATGAGCAAGCATGTGGCGGTCTTGATGGGCGGCTGGTCCCTGGAGCGGGCGGTATCTCTGGTCAGCGGCGCGGCCGTGGCCACAGCCCTGCGCGACGAAGGCTATCGGGTCAGCGAAATTGATGTGACGCGGGACATCGGGCAAGTGTTAAGCAAGTTGAAACCGGATGTGGTCTTTAACGCCCTTCATGGTCGCTGGGGCGAGGATGGTTGTGTGCAGGGGCTACTGGAAATACTGGATATTCCCTATAGTCATTCCGGTGTGACGGCGTCATCAACAGCCATGGATAAAATTCTGGCCAAGAGGATATTTAAATCCGCCGGTATTCCGGTTGCCCCGGATTGCATCGCGGACAGAGACACATTATTTGCCCATGAGCCCATGGCGCGGCCCTTTGTGGTCAAGCCCTATAATGAAGGCTCCAGCGTCGGGGTGGTCATCGTCCGACCCGGCGATAATTTCAGCCCGGATAGGCCCGGCCCGTGGCAGGATGTGGATCAGGTCATGGTCGAACGTTATCTGCCGGGGCGGGAATTGACCGTATCCGTCATGGATGGCAAGGCCATGACCGTGACCGAGCTGAAACCCCGCAGTGGATTTTATGATTATGAGGCTAAATATGAGGATGGCATGACTGACCATATCATCCCGGCTGATTTGGCGCCGGACATGCTGGACCGGATTATGAATTACGCGGCACAGGCCCACAGGATTCTGGGATGCCGAGGTGTGACGCGGTCAGATTTCCGCCTTGATGATGGGCCGGACGGCGATGGCATTCCTTATATTCTGGAGATTAATACTCAGCCCGGTATGACCCCCCTGTCTCTGGTGCCGGAACAGGCACGGCATATGGGGATGACATTTGAACAACTGGTCTGCTGGATGGTGGAGGATGCCTCATGTGGCCGTTAAAGAAAAAAGCCCCGGCGAAAAGAGGGGCCAAACAGGCCCAGAGCCTGAAACGTCGCCGCCGCTTGAGCTTGTTCATTCGGGGGGCGTCCCTTGCGGTTATGGGTTTTGGCCTGATTACCACCCTCTATTTATGGAAAAGCGGTTTGGCGGCCCAATGGATGACCGAAACCCGTGATACGGTTGACCGGGAAATCGCCGGGGCCGGTTTCGCGGTTGGGGAGGTTCGGATTACGGGCCAGAAATATACCAGCCTGAAACAAATTCGTGCTGCGCTGGCCCTTTATGACGGGCAATCCATTGTCTCCCTTGACCTGGCGGAAATGTTAAACCGAGTTGAGGCTTTGCCATGGGTGAAGGCCGCCACCATCACCCGGGTCATGCCCGATGTGTTGACGGTGGCCATCACCGAACATGAGGCGGCGGCCCTCTGGCAGGATGGGGGGCAGTTTTTTCTGGTGGATAGCCGGGGACAGGTCATCACCGATCAAGGGCTTGAGACATTTGACAAACTGCCGCAGGTGGTGGGCGCAGGAGCTAACGAACATCTGGATAGCCTTCTGGCCATGAAAGCGGCATTTCCGGATCTGTTCGCCCGGGTGCAATCGGCCATATGGGTCGGCAACCGTCGTTGGGATTTCAGTCTGGATAATGGTATTCGTATTAAGCTGCCGGAAAAGGGTCCGGAACTGGCTTGGCAGCGGTTGAATGCCTATGACAAAGATCAAAAAATTCTAACCAGGAAAATATTGGCCATAGATTTGCGTCAACACGGTAAAACCATTGTACGGCTGACCCCGCAAGAGGCGGAACGACGCCGGATGTTAACCAGAACAGGTAAAAAAGAAGAGAGTATTTGACGTATGCGTGAGCAGACCATTGCCGCATTGGATATCGGGACCAGCAAGATATGTTGTTTTATCGCCACCGTGGGCGAGGGCAGGCCACAGGTGATCGGCATCGGTCATCAAATGTCGAAAGGCCTGAAAAGCGGAACGGTGGTGGATATGGAGGAAACGGAAACCTCAATCCGGGCGGCGGTGGACACGGCGGAGCGCATGGCCGGCGGTAGTCCCATCCATGACGTCTTTGTCAATATCTCGGCTGGCCAGCCCAAATCACGTATTCTGTCCGTAGAGGTGGATGTGGCGGGTCATGAAATCAGCCAGCTTGACATAGACCGGGTCTTGGCGGCGGGCCGGAAAGACCTGAAAGATGAGGAACGCTTTATCCTTCATTCGCGGCCTATCAGCTACCGTGTTGACGGGGTGAACGGGGCCAAATCACCGTTGGGCATGTTTGGTGAAAAACTGGGGGTGGAAATCCACCTGGCCACGGCGGCGATCAGCCCGCTAAGGAATATACAATCCTGCCTTGACCGGTGCCATTTGAATCTGAAGGGGGTTGTGCTGACACCCTATGCGTCGGGGCTGGCGACTTTGGTGCCGGATGAGCGGGCGCTTGGGGCCATCTGTGTGGATATGGGCGGCGGTTTGACCACCCTGTCGGCCTTTCGGGAGAATGAGCTGGTTTTCGGTGATATTATTCCGGTGGGCGGCAATCATGTGACCCGGGATATTGCGCAGGGCCTTTCCGTGTCAGAGGTGCGGGCGGAGCGGCTCAAGGTATTTTACGGCGACTGCCTGCAGGACCGGGTTCCTGTGCGGGACCAGATTGATATTGTGCAGACCGGCGAAGACGGCGAGGATCAGGGGATTACCATTCCCCGGGCCATGCTGACCTCCATTGTCAGCCCCCGGGTTGAGGAAATTCTGGAGCTTGTCCGGGACCGGATTATTGATACGGGGCTTGTGGGTATCGTCGGGCGGCGGATTGTCTTTACCGGCGGCGCTAGTCAGATTTCAGGGCTGGAAGAATTAGCCGGAAAGATTTTTTCTGCTGAGGTCTCTCCCGGATTGGGCGGTGATTTTCATGTTCGGCTTGGCCGTCCGGCCAGCGTGGATGGTTTGGCCGATGTGGCGGCGGGTCCGGTCTTTTCCACTTGTGCGGGATTGCTGAATTACGGGGCGATCATGCCCGATGAGGTTCACGCCATGCAGACCAGAAAATCCGCACGCGGACTGTTTTCACGGATCGGGGTCTGGATGCGGGATAATTTTTAGGGAATTTCACCTGAAAACAGGTAAAAACTCTTTTAAAGAGCAAAAAAACGACTCGGGAAGCATTTTTTTAAAGACAGCGCGAATCACTTAGGCTAAATTATAGTTAACATATTGTAACAGCTTATTGAATCGCGTATGAGCATCAAGCCGGATGGAGGGCGCAATGACCATAGAATTTACCACAACTGAATTAACGGAACTGACCCCAAAGATTACCGTATTTGGCGTTGGCGGCGCAGGCGGAAATGCGGTCAACAATATGATCGATACCGGCCTTGAGGGCGTTGATTTTGTTGTCGCCAATACGGATGCTCAGGCTCTTGCCTATTCCAAGGCGGAACAGAAGGTGCAATTGGGCGCGAAGCTAACCCAGGGACTTGGCGCCGGGGCCAGACCAGAAGTGGGCCGGGCCGCCGCTGAAGAAACCATTGATATGATCCGGGAACATCTGCGCGACTGTCATATGACCTTTATCACCGCTGGTATGGGTGGGGGCACCGGAACGGGTGCCGCTCCGATCATTGCCCAGACAGCGCGGGAAGAAGGCATTTTGACCGTTGGCGTTGTTACCAAGCCCTTTCAGTTTGAGGGCAACCGTCGCATGGCTCTGGCCGAACAGGGGATCAAGGAATTGTCCCAATATGTGGATACGCTGATCATCATTCCCAATCAAAATCTGTTTCGCATTGCTAATGAGCGGACGACTTTTGCCGATGCCTTTGCCATGGCGGATGAGGTGCTTCATTCCGGTGTGCGGGGAATTACGGATCTGATGGTTCTGCCAGGACTGGTTAATCTGGACTTTGCCGACGTGCGCACAGTGATGAGCGAAATGGGTAAGGCCATGATGGGCACCGGCGAGGCAGAGGGCGATAATCGCGCCTTGGAAGCCGCCGAAGCGGCCATCTCCAACCCGCTTCTGGATGAAGTTTCCATGAAGGGAGCAAATGGCGTATTGATCAATATCACCGGCGGCATGGATTTGACCCTGTTTGAGGTTGACGAAGCGGCCAACCGCATCCGCAGTGAAGTGGACCCAGAGGCAAATATTCTGGTGGGCTCAGCGCTTAATCCTGACCTGGATGGCAAAATGCGGGTGTCTGTTGTGGCGACAGGCATTGAATCTGACGGCAATAACCGCCGTGAGGAGCCGCGCAAGACCTATAGCTTTGATAGCAAACCGGAAAGCAAACCTCAATCCCGTGAAGCTTCTTCCGGTGACTGGGATGAGCCGATTGCCGAACGCCGCAGTTTAGTGGAAACCGCCATGGATACGGCAACGATGGCTCAGAACGCTGAGCCGGAGACCCTTGAATTGGTGGATGAGGTTGAGAGCGTAACTGAAGATGATAAGAGCGTAATCCAGAGGGAAACAGATAAGATATTAGCCCAATTGGCTGAGGGCATCGTGCAAAATCCTGCTCCTCCGGCATCTGAGCCAGAATCAGCGGAACTTGTGGCCCGGCGGGAAGACCCGTTCATCGCGGCGGCACCGGTAATGCCGGAAAAACGTATGGAGCCACTGGCACAGCAGGCCGACGTTTTCGCCGAGGCTGCCATGGCCAATGCGCCGGTGGAAAAGGAAGCCCCGCGCAAGAAAGGTTTTCTGGATTTTCTGACGCCAAAGCGCAAGCCGGCAAAAAAACAGGCACTGCCCCGTCAACCTGATTTGCTTATCCCTGAGGAGCCGGTCTTGTCCACGGATTCCGTGGAAATCCCCGTACCAAAGGTTAAGGCAGCAACCAAGCCATTGATTGCTGATGAGCCTGTTCTATCGACAGAACCGATAGCAAAAGAAAGTGACCATTTGGAAATTCCGGCTTTTCTGCGCCGTCAAGCCAATTAGTATTTTATTAATCGTAAGATGCTATAGACCAGTTTACATAACAAGACACTCGCGTATATAAGGAGTGCGCTAATTATAATAGAGTAGAGTATCTAAATTTGTAACAGGCAGTGGGAATTTTTTAATATTATTTTCTCCAGAACTCACCAAGGCGGGCTTGTCCCGCCTTTTTTATGAGCTATAGTTTAAATCATGTTTGATGAAGGCTTAAAAACATCCCTGTGGGTATCCGCAGAAATCAGAAGATGCGACGGAATATTCCTGCCCATGACGGTCATGCACCGGGGAGATGGTGACCGGGGCCTTGTGATGATCAAGCAATATATCGCCGGGCAGGGCTGTATTATCCACAGCCGAAAACGTGATATGTCCGGTAAGCTTGTCTGGCATCGCCCGCTTGGGGATGCGCCCGTGCCGGAACGGGACGCTGATGATTATATCACCCGCCAGCGTGGCTATGACGAAGACCTGTGGGTGTTGGAAGTGGACGATCCAAAAGGACAATATGCGCCAATGTTCATTTAGGGGCAAAAATGAGATTATGTCCTAAAATTCTCTCACCATTTCGGTGTTGAATGTTAATAGGTGTAAGGTCCCCCTTACACCTTGGTGTCCACATGTTCTGTTGGTGCTTTCGTGCCGCCTTTGGCGACGCCGACCATGGCCGGACGGAGCAGGCGGTCTTTGATTTTATAACCCACCTGCATGACCTGTACGATGGTGCCGTCTTCTTCACCCGTGTCGGGCAATTCAAACAGGGCCTGATGGAGGTCATGGCTGAATTTTTCGCCCATGGGGTCAATTTTCTTGATGTTATGACGTTCCAACATATTGAGTAGTTCCCGTTCGGTCATTTCAATGCCCTCAACCAGTGTCTTGGCATTGTCGCCAAGGTCGGTATCTTCGGGGATGCTGTCCAATGCCCGGCGCAGGTTGTCACCCACACTTAGCAAATCCCGGGCAAAGGCGGTCATGGCGTAATTGGCGGCATCAGCCTTTTCCCGGTCTGAACGGCGGCGCAGGTTTTCTGTCTCTGCTACGGCCCGTAACAGGCGGTCCTTCAGGTCGGCAATCTCGGCAACGGCGGCGGCCAGCTTGTCATCCTGCTGCTCCTCTTGGGGAGCGGATGCATCCGGGGCTTCATTTTCAACAGGGTTGTTTTCTGTGTTTTCGCTATTATCCGTCATATTCCATTTTCTCAAATTTTAAAGAATTTTACCAATTACTTTTGCCGTATAATCCACAAGCGGGATTATCCGGGCATAGTCTATGCGTGTCGGGCCAATTACCCCGATCACACCAAGGATATTATTGTTACCGTCCATATAGGGGGAAGCGATAACAGAAGAATCGGATAGGGAAAAGAGATTATTCTCCGAACCGATAAAAATTCGTACTCCATCGGCATCGCGGGCGTTTTCCAGCAGGTCAATAAGGTCTTTTTTGCTCTCAAGATCCCGAAACAGACGCTGGATCCGTTCCAGATCACTGACGGCTTCCATATTATCCAGCAGATTCGCCTGCCCTCTTATGATCAGATTATTCTGATGGGGGCTATTATCGACTGTCTGCTTTCCGGCCCAGACCGCAAAACCCTGTTCCACGACGGACCGGGTCAGGCTGTCCAGTTCGGCCTGCTGGCTTTTCAGTTCCTGCTCGATATTTTCTTTTGCCTCGGCGAAAGTCCGGCCCACCAGCCGGGCATTCAGGTAATTCCCGGCTTGCGTGAGGGCCGCCGGGGTCAGGCCAAGGGGGATTTTGATCAGGCGGTTTTCCACATCATCGCCCTCACTGACCATAACCACAAGGGCCTGTCCGGGGCTGAGATAAACAAATTCCAGATGTTTCAGGGGCAGGTCATTTTTCGGTGCAATCACAAGACTGGCGCATTGGGACAGGCCCGACAGCATGGTCGTGGCCCGGGTCAGCAAGTCTTCCACATTATGGCCGCTTTCCTGACATTTCACCCGGATGGTGGTGCGCTCGGATTTGGACAGGTTGCCCATCTCCAGCATACCATCGACAAATAACCTGAGACCCACATTGGTCGGGATACGTCCTGCCGATTTATGGGGGGAGAATATCAAGCCGCTGTCCTCAAGGTCGGCCATGACATTACGTATGCTGGCCGGGGACAGGGGATTATTCAGCCGCTGGCTCAGGGTGCGCGAACCCACTGGCTCACCTGTAAGGATATAGGTGTCCACAATCTGCCGGAATATGGTCCGGGACCTCTGGTTTAAATCTTCAATCAACATTTTTTTCTCAAACCCAAATGTAGGGACTATGGCCGGGAATTTCAATGTAACGCTGGAAAATAGTGAGAATGTC
>DRKK01000112.1 GCA_011051815.1 Sphingomonadales bacterium
GGGTTAACCGAGGCCACCACAGTGGCAAACGCCAATCCGATTGATGGGCAAAGACGGGTTGGCTCAATTGGCTTGCGGGTCCCCTATACAGAAGTCAAGGCAGCGCGCATTGATGCGACCGGCAAATATATCAGCGATTGCGCGTTTGGCGAAACCGGAACTATCCTAATCAAAGGCCCCGGCGTGTTCCGGGGATATAAAGATGAAGCAACCGGCAGGGACGTATTTGCCGCCCCCGGCTGGTTGAATTCAGGTGATTTGGGCTATCAGGATTCGGATGGCTATTTCTGGCTGACCGGGCGGGCCAAGGACCTGATTATCCGGGGAGGCCATAATATTGACCCGTAAATTATAGAGGAAGCCCTGGCCAAACATCCTGCTATTGACATGGTGGCGGCTGTCGGGTTGCCGGACGCGCGTGTCGGCGAATTGCCCATGGTCTTTTATACTCTCCGGAACAAAGTCCCTATTTATGATGCTGACCTTCGCAACCATATGCAGAATGTGATCTCTGAAAGAGCCGCCCTCCCGGTGCGCTATGAACAGTTGAAAAGCATGCCCATGACCGCCGTCGGTAAAATTTTCAAACCCGCCTTGAGAGCCAATGCAGCTTTGCTGGCAACAGAAGATATTCTGGCGGCACAGGGGATTACCGCCCGGATTTCTGCACATTATGATACGCAATATGGGGTCGTGGTGAATATCACAATTCCCGATATCTCTGAACGCAATTGTGCGAAATCTCTCATGCAACCTTTTACTTTTCGAATCCAGTGGACCCCCGACTATGCCGAGGAAAAAAACCATGCCTGAATCCGCTACGGTGCTGAATACACCCTTTACCCTGCCATGCGGGGTCACGTTAAAGAACCGGATTGCCAAAGGGGCGATGACAGAAGGGTTGAGTGATGAAAGCAATAATGCCAAACCCTCCCATGCAAGACTCTATCAGCGCTGGGCCGACGGCGGAACAGGGTTATTAATTACCGGCAATGTGATGGTTGATCGCCGTTATCTGGAGCGTCCCGGCAATATAGCCATTGACGGAAAGCAGACAAATGAGCAGCTGTCCGCCCTGAAAGATCTTTCCAGATCCGGACAGGGTAACGGGACGTCAATCTGGGTACAGCTCAATCATGCCGGACGCCAGACACCGGATTTTATAAATCCTCATCCTGTTGGGCCATCTGCGGTACAGACCCATACTTCCGGGGCAAAATTCGGCCTGCCCAGAGTGCTGGAAGAACAGGAAATACAGGAAATTATACAAAGATTTGGTCATGCGGCTGATGTTGCCAAACAGACCGGATTTGACGGCGTACAAATCCATTCTGCCCACGGCTATCTGCTCTCTTCTTTCCTCAATCCCAACGCCAACAAACGGCAAGACCAATGGGGCGGAAGTCTGCAAAACCGCGCCCGGCTCTTACGCGAAACCGTACGATGTGTCAGAGAAAATGTCGGACCTGAATATCCTGTAAGCGTCAAGCTGAACTCCTCGGATTTCCAAAAAGGCGGCTTTAGCAATCAGGACTGTATTCAGGTGGCCCAATGGCTGCTGGAAGAAGGCATCGATCTTCTGGAGATATCCGGCGGCAATTATGAAAGCCCGGCCATGGTTGACCTGCCGGAAGAGAAACAGCGGGAGACAACCAGAAGAAGAGAGGCATATTTCCTTGAATTTGCTCAAATGCTTCATACTTCAAAAACCCCGCCCCTTATGGTTACCGGTGGCAATCGCACGCGACAGGCGATGGAAAAAGCCATTGACCAGACCGGCGTTTCAATTATCGGTATTGCCAGGCCTCTATGTGGTCAGCCAGACGGGCCTAACCTGATATTCTCCGGGGCGACCGGAACTTTACAGAAAATGGAAGAAGAAGTGCGTATCGGCCCCGGCATTCTTGGCTTTCACTCACCTTTTAAATTTATTGCCCAACTCAACGGCTGGGGACAGCTCGCTTGGTGCGTGCGCCAAATGCATGAAATGAGCAAAGGACGCCAGCCCAACTGGAAATTTAGTGCCCTTGGCTCTTTCATCTGGCTCGAGAAACATAACAAACGCATTTTAAACCGTATGAAAGGACAGGCTTAATGTCTTACGAGAAACCGTCCTGGGCCGATGAAGATCATCTGGCCATACAGGAAACGGCACAAAAATTCTTTGCAGCTGAATTGTCCCCTAATATGGATAACTGGCGCAAGGCCGGCCTCGTTGACCGGGCCTTTTGGCACAAGGCAGGGGAAACCGGTCTTATCGGCGCAAGCGTTCCCGAACAATATGGCGGCATTGGTGGCCCGATGTCTTTTGATGCCATGATCATGCTGGAACATGCCCGTACCGGGGATTCCGGCTGGGGGGTATATATACAAAATATCGTAATCCACTATATCCTTGCCTACGGTAGTGAAAAGCAGAAAAAAGACTGGCTGCCCAGGCTTGTATCCGGCGAAATGATCGGGGCCATCGCCATGACCGAACCCGGCGCCGGATCAGATTTACAGGGCGTTCGTACCCAAGCGGTTAAGCAAGGCGACCATTATGTCCTCAATGGCTCCAAAACATTTATTTCCAATGGACAAAATGCCAACCTGATCTGTGTTGTTGCCAAAACCGACCGCAGCAAAGCGGCTCATGGCATATCGCTGATCATGCTGGAAACCGACGGCGCGGACGGCTTTCGCCGGGGCCGTAATCTTGAAAAACTTGGACAGAAAGCCGCCGATACATCGGAACTGTTTTTTGAGGATGTAATTATCCCGGCGGATCACCTGCTCGGGGAGAGTGAGGGCCAGGGGTTTGCCCAGCTTATGACCCAGTTGCCGTGGGAACGGCTGCTGTGTGGAATTTATGCGGTTGGGGCCTGCGACCTCGCCCTACGGGAGACCCTCACCTATGTATCCGAGCGCAAGGCCTTTGGCCGACGTATTATGGACTTGCAGAATACCCGCTTCAAGCTGGCGGAATGCAAAACCATTTTGGAGGTAACCCGGACATTCATTGATCGCTGTATCGAGAAAATCGACCAAGGCGCGCTGGATGCGGCAACAGCGTCAATGGCGAAATACTGGGGCAGCGAAATGCATTGCAAGGTCATGGATGAATGCCTGCAGTTGTTCGGCGGCTACGGTTATATGCTGGAATATCCCATAGCTCATCTGTATGCCGATGCCCGGGTGCAAAGAATATATGGCGGCACCAGTGAAATCATGAAAGAGCTGATTGCCCGCTCTCTCGAGGTGCCATAAATGGTCCCGACGGTTCCCCGGTATTTTTTATTACGCGCACATATACTGAAATTAAATTGATAAATAGCGACATTGACAAAATGTCATATCTGGAAAGAGGAAAGCAAAATGTTTACGAAGTCCCTGATGAATATATCCACATTATCGTTATTATTATCCAGCCCGGCTGTGGCCCAGAATAATGAGATAAAAATTGAAGAGATTGTTGTAACTGCACAATCCCGGGCAAAAGGACTACAGCATGTCCCGGTGTCCGTCTCTGCCGTTGATGCCAGAATGATAAAAAACACCAACGTGATGAAGGTCGGTGACTTGACTGCCCTGGCCCCCAGTTTCACCTATACAGAATCCGGGCTGACCACCCTGTTTTATATTCGCGGCATAGGCTCCGGGGCCAATCAGGGCTTTGAGCAATCCGTAGGCGTCTATGCTGACGGTATCCATTTCCCGCTTGCCCAACAGTCCAGAATGCCCTTCCTTGATCTGGAACGGGTGGAGATACTCCGCGGGCCACAAACTATCCTGTTTGGCAAAAACTCGGTCGCAGGGGCCATCAGTTCCATCACCGCCAAACCCACAGAAGAATTTGAAGGCAGCCTGACAGGGTCCTATGAGGTTAAAGACGGCGAAACCATTGTTGAAGGCATGTTGTCCGGCCCACTGTCAAATCGGGTTCGGGCGCGCATGGCCACCCGATACCGGAATCAGGATGGTTTTATACAAAACACCACCTTAAATCGTAAAGAACCCCAAAGGGAAGAATTTACCGTCAGGGGTACTTTGGACATTGATGTCACGGATGATATGCTCGTTCGATTCAAGGTTGAAAACAGCAATTTTGACTCTACGGGACGAAATGTCGAGGTTGATTTTGCCCCCGCTGCCACAGTTGGGCCATTTGCGGGGTTGAATTACGGGCAGATCCTTGTCGGCCTGTTCGGTCAGGACACGGGGGTTCTTAATCAAACCCGGGATGGCATCCGTTCCTCAAACGGGGACTGGTCCAAAAATCAGACCGGCATTTACCAGATGACGCTGGACTGGGATATAGGCGATCACAAGTTACAGGCGATTTCCGCCTATGAAACGATGAATTCCGATGAGTCTTGTGATTGTGATTTCACCGGAGCAAATATCTTCCTGCTTGCTATTCAGGAAGACTATAATCAGTTTTCTCAGGAGGTCCGCCTCACCTCGCCGGAAAATGACAGTTTTGATTATATTCTCGGTGCCTATTTTGAAACATCAAACCATAAATATTCTGACCAGATTATCGTTGAAGCCAATTCAATTCTAATACCGGCAATCAATCTGCAAAGTCCGGGGGCAGGCTCTTTGCTGAGCAATACACAGGGCGGGCGGAAGGCCAAATCAAAAACCACTGTTCTGTCCGCCTTTGCACAATTTGACTGGCATCTGAGTGACGAAGTCACGTTACAGCTCGGGGGCCGTTTAACCAATAATGACCGCACGGGTAACCGGGACATGACTATTGAAGCCGCAGGCGGCGGGACGCTGCCACCGGCACAGGCCGCTGCGGCCATTGTCTATGCCAACGCCTTTGCCATCAGCTCAACAAATCTGGCCGCATTTGGGCCAACAGGGGCATTCTTCATTGGACAATTAGGGCAACCTCAGGTGAATGGCAAACGCAACGAAACCAGTTTCTCTTCTGATGTAAAACTGGTTTGGGATGCCAGTGATGACACCATGCTTTATACCAGCTGGACACGCGGTAATAAAGCCGGCGGGTTTGATTTCCGAGCCAATAACAAAGGGGCCTTTTCAACCGCAGATGACGCCTTCCAGTTTGAGCCGGAGAAAGTCAACAGCTATGAAGTCGGGGCAAAATTTAAGATCGGCATGGCGGCCGAGCTTAATATCAGTGCCTATCTTACCAAATTTTCAGACTTGCAAATCTCAATTTTTGATAGCGTGCTGGGGTTTAATGTCGGCAATGCCGCGACGTCAAAAGTCAAAGGGATAGAGGTTGATGGCCGATGGGCCTTAAGTGACCGGATACGCCTTAGCGGCAGTGCATCCTTAATGGACTTTAATTTTACCGACTTTAAAAATGGCCAATGCTATTTCGGACAAACCCCGGACATTGATTTCAACGGCGACGGCATAAACGAGCTTTGCGATTACACGGGAAAGACCAATACCTTTGTGTCTAATTTCTCTGGCAATATCGCCATAGATTTTAATTATCCGGTGCTAAATGATTATGAAATTACCGGATTGGCAAAAGTATTTTATGCCAGTGATTACGTAACCTCATTCACCTATGACCCGGTTGGCAACCAGAATGGCGTCGCAAAAATTGATGTCCGGCTCGCTTTTGGCCCTCAGGATGGTCCCTGGGAAATTGCGGTACTGGGGAAAAACCTGACAGACCAAATTACCAAAGAAAATAATTTTGACCTTCCCCTGGCCGGAAGTTCTTTTGGCGTAAAATCCACCACCAGCTTCTATGCGCAAGGGCGTACCATTGCGTTACAGGCTAAAATGAGGTTTTAGGAATTGTTGCTTATTGGCGTGCCAAGAAACTCCATTGACCCGTGACCGTGTATGGCAATGGTATGGGCTTTGTGGCGATGGCACGCCCTGCAATGATCATGGCCACCAGTTCCCCATCCTATGTGGACTATGACCTTTGGCCATACCGACATTTAAAATATTTGTTTTAATATTTCTTTGAGAGATTTCTGGAAATACACAATCTGCTTCCCAGTATTGAATACACCCGTAGACACTCTGAGCGCATATCGTTTCTGGCCCCTTCCAAGGGGGTCATCAAAGCCTATGGACCTGATTTGAATATTTCTCTTGAGAAGCGTCTGCACAACCTCATTTGCCGTCTTCTCATCATGAAAAATCTGATCCGGTTTATCCCAGTTAAAAGGAAAGAATACAGTTAAACCTGACAATAGTTCCTGCGTTTTAAAGGGCGATACAAGAGCCTCAGGAGAGCGGGAAAGGATAAAGTCCTTAACCTTTTGAGACAAAGATAATATCTGTCGTTCAATAAGTTCTGCGCCGCCCAACGACTGCTGAAATTTTATGGCCTCAAGCATGGCCGAAAAGCCCGGTGCGTTACTGCAGCCACGGACTTGCAAGGCCTCTGCCATGGGAAAGAATTCACCCCCCTCATTTTGGTGCCCGCTGTATTTGGTCATTCTTTGTGACAAGATGGGGTAAAATTCCGGCGGGCATATCCTTGAATTTTTAATATAGAGTATTCCTGTACTTGGCGGCCCATTTAACCATTTATGCCCGGGACAGGCATAGAAATCCGTATGCGTAATATGATCCCTGCCCCGGCTGATATCCACCATGCCAAAGGCCTGCGCCCCGTCCACAATAAGATATTTTATATTTAAGGCGTCTGCCTTTTTCCGAAGGGCCTCAAGCGGGAGGCGTGCGCCTGTTGTCGGATAGACATGAGACACACAAAGCGCCTTTGCACCGCGCAGTTCATCCGTATCCGGCAATAAAAATTCCAGCAATTCATCACTGTTCATGGTGCTCAAAATATTTGCCGTTGGGAAATCTCTCTTAATGACGGTCAGGCCTGTCTTTTCCTGCAAGACACTTAAAGGGGATACGATCGCATTATGTTCATGGTTCGTAATAATGACTTTATCTGTGACTTTAAAGTTCAGGCCCAGGATCACCATATTCAATCCCATAGTCGTATTATCGGTAAGGCAGATATTATTCTTGCTCACGGAAAGAAAACGGGCGACCTTCTCACGGTTATAATATTGATGCTTGCCTAATATCTCATCTGTTTCATAGGAATTTGTAGGATTGCCAGCCCATTGATCAATGGTCTTCCGCAAACGCTCAATCACGCTATTGGGCATTGAGCCTTCCGTGCCGGAATTGAGGTAAATAAATTCAGGCCCTAGTCGCGAAAAATGGCCCGCCTGATTAAGACCCGTAGATGAGGTATAATTTTCTGCCAGAGCCTTACCTGAAACCATTGATCCCGCAAATGCAGTCCCCATCAGGCCCGTATTCTTAATAAATTTACGGCGGCTGTATGCCCGCTGAATTGAATTGTTCTTATCCGTCATTAATGGACACCTGTAATGAAAGAGACTAAAAAAATATTGTCTATACCAATTACGTTTATCCCCATCAATATGGCCCCGAAAAATCTTAATGTCCATGTTTAGAAATAAATATTAACCCGCGAGGGCATACACATGACCTGCTCCCCATTTTCGGGTCAGTTTCCAAGTTAAGAAATTGATGCTTATCATGCTACAGCCTTTTTTGCTACAGACAGGTTGTATGTATTGTTTGACGGGTTGTAAAAAACTCATCTTCGCCTATCATGGCGGTCACAAATTCGAAAGCCAAGAAGAAGATGCAGCACATATAATTGAATGGAAAGCCTGGAGCGCAGGCCTTGGGGACACGGTTGTTGATCCGGGTATGCCGGGTCGTCGGGCTGTTAAAAACTGTGCGCACCAACGGCGTAACCGATGACGGCGGACTAAACCCCCTATCCGGCATTACCATGATTCAGGGCGAGACAATGGAAGAGACTCTAAAAATAGCAAAAGCCTGCCCACATGTTGATATCGGCGGGACCATAGAGATTGCGAAAGCGATGGATATGAAGATGTAAAATATCGGAACAATGATCCCGTCACCCCAAATACATCAGTTGGGGTGATGGGGGCGAAAACTAGAAAATAATCCTGA
>DRKK01000113.1 GCA_011051815.1 Sphingomonadales bacterium
AAAACCGTGGCCGTGACCCCGGATTACAGTGAAGTGGCTAAATTGAGCGACATGTGGCTTAACCCGCGTCAGGGTACCGATGCGGCCATGGCCATGGCTATGGGTCATGTGATTCTGACCGAATATCATGCCAAAGCCCAAAGCGATTATTTCGACGATTATACAAGGCTTTATTCCGATATGCCGTTTCTGGTTCAGATCGATGAACAGGATGGGGTTTATGTGGCAGGCCGAACCCTGAGAGCATCTGATTTTGCAGATGATCTGGGTCAGGACAACAACCCGGAATGGAAAACGGCGGTTATTGATGCCAATACGGACAAGGTGGTTATTCCCAATGGTACCGTCGGCTCCCGTTGGGGAGAAGATGGTCACTGGAATCTTGAAGCCAAGAATCTGGTGGATGGCAATGAAATCTGGCCGCTCAAGTCTCTGGTAAAGAAACATGACGAGGTTATTTCCGTGGGCTTCCCCTATTTCGGAAATCTGGGCAATGACCAGCCGATATTTGCGGCCACTGATCATGACAGCGTTCTGTTCCATAATATTCCTGTGCGGAAGATCAAAACCCGGGACGGTGATAAATATGTCGCCACGGTCTTTGACCTGATGCTGGCCAATTATGGTGTGGACAGTGGCCTTGGCGGCGATAATGTGGCCAAGAGCTATGACGATGATCTGCCCTATACCCCCGCATGGCAGGAGAAGATTACCGGTGTTTCCCGGGACAAAGTTATCAAGGTCGCGCGCGAGTTTGCCGATAATGCGGACAAGACCCGTGGCCGGTCCATGATTATCATCGGCGCGGCAATGAACCATTGGTATCACATGGATATGAATTATCGCGGCGTGATCAATATGCTGGTCATGTGCGGCTGTATCGGTAAATCCGGTGGCGGCTGGGCTCATTATGTGGGGCAGGAAAAACTGCGGCCTCAAACCGGCTGGCAGCCTCTGGCCTTTGCCCTCGACTGGCACCGGCCCCCACGCCATATGAACGGCACCAGCTTTTTCTATAATCACGCCAATCAGTGGCGCTATGAGAAGCTGGGTGTGGATGAGATATTGTCCCCGCTGGCGGATAAAGCAAAATGGGAGGATTATTCCCTCATTGACTGTAATGTTCGTTCGGAAAGAATGGGCTGGTTGCCGTCCGCGCCCCAGTTACAGGAAAACCCCCTTGAACTGACCAAGCTGGCAAAAGAAGCCGGAAAACCAACAGCGGACTATATCGCCGAACGTCTGAAAGACGGTTCCCTGAATATGTCGTGCGAGGATCCGGATAATCCGAAAAACTTCCCGCGCAATATGTTCATCTGGCGGTCCAATATTCTCGGCTCCAGCGGCAAGGGCCATGAATATATGCTCAAGCATCTACTGGGCACCCAAAACGGTGTGTTGGGTAAAGATATTGGTGAACGGGGCGCAAAACGCCCCAGCGAAGTTGTCTGGCATGACGCGGCACCGGAAGGCAAACTTGATCTGGTGGTGACATTGGATTTCCGTATGTCCACCACCTGTCTCTATTCGGACATCGTTCTGCCCTCTGCCACATGGTATGAGAAGAACGACCTGAATACGTCGGATATGCATCCCTTCATTCATCCGCTCAGCCGCGCCGTGGACCCCGCATGGGAAAGCCGCAGTGACTGGGATATTTACAAAGGACTGGCCAAAAAATTCTCTGAACTTTGTCCCGGACATCTGGGTGAGGAGACCGATGTAGTTGCCCTGCCGATTCTTCATGATACCCCGGCGGAACTGGCACAGGGTATCGACGTCAAGGAATGGAAGAAGGGTGAGATCGACCCCATCCCCGGCAAAACCATGCCGGCTTACATTGATGTGGTCCGCAACTATCCGGACACCTACAAGAAGTTCACTGCTCTCGGCCCGCTAATGACCAAAATTGGCAACGGTGGCAAGGGCATCGCCTGGAACACGGAGCCGGAATATAAATTCCTTGGCGAATTAAACCATGTAGTGACAGATGATGGTGTATCCAAGGGCATGCCCCGCATTGAAAGTGACATTGATGCGACCGAGGTTATCCTGTCGCTGGCCCCTGAAACCAATGGTCAGGTGGCGGTGAAGGCTTGGGGCGCCTTGGAGAAATTCACTGGCCGTGACCATAAGCATCTGGCCCTGCCCAAGCAAGACGAAAAAATCCGCTTCCGGGATATTCAGGCCCAGCCGCGCAAGATCATTTCATCGCCCACATGGTCCGGCCTTGAGGATGAGCATGTAAGCTATAACGCGGGCTATACCAATGTCCATGAGTTGATCCCGTGGCGCACACTCACCGGACGTCAGCAATTCTATCAGGATCACAGCTGGATGCGTGATTTTGGCGAGGGATTCTGCGTCTATAAGCCGCCGATCAATACCAAGACTCTGGCCCCGGTTGAGGACCAGAAAAGCAACGGCAATCCACAGATTGCCCTGAACTGGATCACGCCTCACCAAAAATGGGGTATCCACAGCACCTATTCAGAAAATCTGTTGATGCAGACTCTGTCGCGCGGTGGACCTATTGTCTGGATCAGTGAGGTTGACGCCCAGAAGATCGGGGTAGAGGATAATGACTGGATCGAGCTGTATAATGTGAACGGCGCCATTGCTTGCCGCGCCGTTGTGTCCCAGCGGGTGAATGAGGGCATGTGCATGATGTATCACGCGCAGGAAAAGATCATTAACACGCCGGGATCTGAAATGACCGGCAAACGCGGCGGCATCCATAATTCGGTTACCCGCGCCGTGGTCAAGCCGACTCATATGATCGGGGGTTATGCCCAGTTATCTTATGGCTTTAACTATTACGGTACGGTCGGGTCAAACCGGGATGAGTTCGTAATATGCCGCAAAATGGACAAGGTGGATTGGATGGACGAACCCAAGGACGGTGTTTCCGGCAATCATGATCACGAGGAGTTAGCATAATGAAAATTCGTGCTCAAATAGGAATGGTCCTTAATCTGGACAAATGTATTGGCTGTCACACCTGTTCCGTGACCTGTAAGAATGTCTGGACATCCCGGGCCGGGGTTGAATATGCCTGGTTCAATAATGTTGAAACAAAGCCGGGGGTTGGCTATCCTCGCGACTGGGAAAACCAGAGCAAGTGGAACGGCGGCTGGTCCCGCCTTGGTAACGGCAAGTTAAAGCCAAAAATGGGTGGGAAATTCCGGGTACTGGCCAAATTATTTGCCAATCCGGACCTACCGGAAATTGACGATTATTACGAGCCTTTCACCTTTGAATATGACCGCCTGCAAAAGGCACCGGAAGTTCATACTCCGCCGACGGCCCGTCCCCGCTCCGCCATCACCGGCGAAGTCATGGACAAGATCGAATGGGGGCCTAACTGGGAAGAAATTCTCGGCGGCGAATTTTCCAAACGGTCGCAGGATTATAACTTCGGTGCCATGGAAAAGGACATCTACGGCCAGTTTGAAAATACATTCATGATGTATCTGCCGCGCCTGTGTGAACATTGTCTCAATCCGGCCTGTGCCGCCGCTTGCCCAAGCGGGGCCATTTACAAGCGGGAAGAAGACGGTGTGGTTCTGATTGATCAGGAAAAATGCCGGGGCTGGCGCATGTGTGTCAGCGGCTGTCCCTACAAGAAAATCTATTTCAACTGGGAAAGCGGAAAATCTGAGAAATGCACCCTCTGTTACCCGCGCCTTGAGGCCGGTGATCCGACCGTCTGTTCGGAAACCTGTGTGGGCCGTATCCGTTATCTGGGCGTGCTGCTCTATGATGCCGACCGGATTTCAGAGGCCGCAAGCGAAGAAGATGTTGAAGACCTCTATCAGGCGCAATGTGATATTTTCCTTGATCCCCATGATCCGGAGGTTATTGCACAGGCCAAGAAGGACGGTATTCCCCACAGCTGGCTTGAGGCGGCGAAAAATTCGCCGGTTTATAAGATGGCTATGGACTGGAAGGTGGCCTTCCCGCTCCATCCTGAATATCGTACCCTGCCTATGGTCTGGTATATTCCGCCCCTCAGCCCCATCCAATCCGCCATGGAAGATGGCCGGCTGGAAAAAAGCGGTGTCATCCCCAATGTCCATGACCTGCGTATTCCAGTGAAATATCTGGCCAATATGCTGACCGGGGGCAAAGAGGAGCCGGTGGTTCATGCGCTCGAGAGAATGCTGGCCATGCGTGAATTCATGCGTGAGAAAACCGTGGAAGGCATATCCGATCTGGATATTCTGGACCGGGTCGGGCTGGATGAGAATACGCTGGACGATATGTACCGGATTATGGCGCTGGCCAATTATGAGGACCGCTATGTGATCCCCACCAACCACCGTGAATATGCCGGAGATACCCCGTTCGATAATGAGATCGCTTTCGAGCAACGCTCGTCCTGCGGTTTTTCTTTCGGCAATGGATGCGGCGACGGGGGTCAGACCCGGACCAATCTGTTCGGCACCTCCACCCATAAAAATACCATGAGTGGCAGGACAAGGAGCTAAACCTATGAAAACATTTAAAATACTTGGACTGCTTCTGTCCTATCCAAAGGCGGAAATTCTGCCTCATCTGGATGACCTGATGGCGGTGTTGGCACAGGAAAAGCTACTTCCTGCCCGTCAAATCAAGAAAGTTATGGCCTTTGTCGATGACATGAAAGTCAGAGACATCTATGAAACCCAGGAAAATTATGTGGAAATTTTTGACCGGGGGCGGGCCCATTGCCTGCATCTGTTTGAACATATCCACGGCGAAAGCCGCGACCGGGGACAGGCCATGGTCGATCTGGCCGAGGCTTATGGTCAAAAGGGGCTTTATGTGACCGCCGGTGAATTGCCGGACTATCTGCCGCTGTTTCTGGAATTTCTGTCCCTCTGTCCCTTGGACGAGGCCATGGATTTTCTGGGCGATCCGATTACGGTGATTGCCGCCATCGGGATCAAGCTGAAAAAACGCAAATCACCCTATGCAGTGCTTTTTGAAGCGCTGGAAGTCCTGTCCCGGGTGAAACCGGACCAGGATATGATTGCACAGGTTCAAATGGAACCCCTTGAAGAAATGAGCCTTGAGGAAATTGACAAGGACTGGGAAGAGGCAAGTGCCTTTGACAACAGCGATGTGGATGGTGGCGACTGCAACAGTTGCAACGCTTTTCCCAACGCAACCGCAGAATTACAGAATATAATTGGAGGCGAAAAAGATGCCAGAAACTGAAATTGTAACAACATCGCCATTCCTGCACCATCTGGTCTTTGGCCTATATCCCTATATTGCCGTCGTCGTGATGGTGGTGGGGTCCATCCTGCGTTATGACCGGGATCAATATAGCTGGAAGGCAGGCTCCAGTCAGCTGTTGCGCTCCAAGGGGATGCGCATCGGCAGCAACCTGTTCCATGTGGGGGTTATCCTGTTGTTCTTCACCCATCTGGTGGGGCTTCTAACCCCGGAAAGCCTCTATCATATGGTGATCACCACCGAGGCCAAACAGGTCATGGCCATGATCGGCGGCGGCATATTGGGCAGCATTACCTTTATTGGTATGACCATCCTTCTGGTGCGGCGCATGACCGACCCGCGCATTAGGGCCACATCTAAATTCTCGGATATTCTGTTGCTGTGGCTGCTGTATATTCAGCTCATCCTGGGCCTGATTTCCATCTATTATTCATCCCTGCATATGGATGGCTCCTCTATGGTGGCGCTGGCCAACTGGGCACAGCATATCGTTACCTTCCGTAGTGGTGCCGCAGACTTTATCGTCCATGAACCATGGGTGTTCAAAGCTCATCTGTTCCTGGGGCTGACCATATTCCTGATCTTCCCTTTCACCCGGCTGGTGCATATGTTAAGCGTTCCGGTAAAATATATTTTCCGGTCCGGCTATCAAATCGTCCGCAAGCGTGGCCGGGGTTATTAAACCAAAGATATTAGAAAGGGGTACTGATGCCTGTATTTGTCAACAAAAAAGAGATCAGTGATGATCAGGTCCATGCGGAAATGATCAACCACCCGGCGGAATCTCTGGACGCGGCGCGGCTAGAGGCCGCCCGCGCTCTGGTGGTTCGCCAATTACTGCTTGAGGATGCCGCCGCGCGTGAACTGATCCCGGCCAAAGAAATCGATTCTCTGTCTGAGGAACAGACCGAAGCGGTCATCCAGCTGCTTTTGGATCAGGTAATCACCACGCCTGAGGCAGATGCGGACACTTGCGCGCGCTATTACGATCAGCATAAGGACCGTTTTCGGGACAAGAAAACCGATGAGATACTGCCGTTCGATCTGGTCCAACCCCATATTGTGCAATATCTGGAAGACAAGGCCTATCACGCCGCCTTCCATGCCTATCTGGATCAACTGATGGCCACCGCAG
>DRKK01000114.1 GCA_011051815.1 Sphingomonadales bacterium
GCCGACAGAACTGTGGTGTTGGTGCGTTCATATTCCCGCCATTCCCGGCTGATCTCGCTGGAGGCCAGCACGGAAACTTCGGGCCAGAGTTTGTTAATTTCTGTGACCACCGCCTGCTCATTCTCTGAATTCAGGTAAGCATGCAGGAAACTAATGGCGATGGCCTCTACCCCCTCGGCCTTTAAATAGTCGAGCTGCTGTGAAAGCGGTGACAGGTCCACCGGCTTTTGCACTGCCCCCTTGTAAGTGGTTCGTTCATCCAGTTCCAGCCGCAGGTAACGGTCCACAAAGGGCTTTGGTTTGCGGAAATTAAAGTTAAACAGGTCCGGGCGGTTGCCCCGGGCGATTTCCAGCACATCGCGAAAGCCTTTTGTGGTGATCAGGGCGGTTTTAACCCCCTTGCGTTCGGTCAGCGCGTTGATGATCACCGTGGAGCCATGGGCGAAAAATGTCATCTCCGCCGGTTTCAGACCAGCCTTGTGAATGCTGTCCATGACCCCCTGTTCAAAATTCGGCGGGGTGGTATCGGCCTTGGCGACACGGACCGGGCCGCTTTTGCCCGATGTGGCGTCATAATCATAATAGACAAGGTCGGTGAAAGTCCCGCCCACATCACTTGCTGCACGCATGTTTAATCCTTAACTATATTGAGGTTTTCACCGAACAGAACATAAAAAACCTTGCTGTTTCCCTGTGCGGTTGAGGCATGGTCCTCGCCCGCGGGAATGTGAATCACATCCCCGCTTTTACACAGATGTTCACCGTCTTTGGTTTCCAGAAGGAAGCTGCCGTCCAGAACGATGGAAATTTCATCCTGATCATGGGCCGCCATACCCTCCGCCGGATGGCGCAACCCATCCGAAAAACCGGCAACCCCCACATTCAGGTTGGTGGGCACTCCCGCCGTCCCGGCGATCTCGAATAATTCAGTGATCTCCAGCGTTCCGGGCGGGAGTATGGTTGGATAAATCTTCATAAAAAATCCCTTTTTCTCAAACTTATGGGGCTATTCTAGAAGTTCATCTTCACATCAAGATGCCATGTGCGGGGCTGTGCCGGATGGGCAAATCCGCCCAGCACCCATTCGGAATTATAGGCCTTGTCAGTCAGGTTACGCACCGATCCAATGACCGACCATTTGCCATCCGTATCCTCAAACCCGATACGGGCATTAACCAGATCAAGGGCGCTGCGGGCGGTGGAGTTTTCCGGATCCCAGAATTGCGCCCCGCGCCGTTCATAATCCACCCGGGCAATCAGGCCCATGGCGTCCGTAATATCCGCCCGATATTGCGCGCCAAGGTTCAGGGTTGTTTTGGCAATATAGGGGGCCTCATTGCCAATGGTTGCCGGATTGAGGCTATTGGCCAGAATTTCGCTGTCCGTATAGCCGAATGAGGCATAGACATCCAGACCGCCGCCCACTTTGGCCACGGCCTCTATTTCACCGCCCATAAGCCGGACCTCGTCAATATTGACCAGCGCCTGTGCGCCCACGGCCCCGATAAAGACAAAATACAAGGGATTGGTTTTGGTATGGAAGAAGGCCGCATTCAACCGCAAACGGTTTTCCATAAGGTCACTTTTGAACCCAACCTCAAAGGTCTTGGTGATTTCCGCATCCACGGTATCCTTGACCCCGTTCACACCCGCACCCGCCGCCGCCGCACCAACACCGAACTGGTTAAACTGACCACTGCGAAAACCCTCACCGTAAGAGGCATAAAGATTAGCTGTCTCATTGACCGCATATTTTATGGAAACTTTTGGTTGCAGCTTGTTATAGGTCTTTTCCTGACGGCAATTCAGCGGCGTGTTGCTACCGCAGCCCGCCGGAACCGCAACCGTATTCAGCGGGGAAATATCCTGCTGACGCTTGTCCTCGTCATAGCGCAGGGCAAAAGCAATTTCCAAATCTTCCGAGACATTATAAGACGCATTACCGAACAAGGCCCAGGCCCGGTTATTATTATCATCGGCGATAAAGGACAAGGTCGGGTTTTTCGTGCTGGTGAAATTTGGCAGTCTTTCGATGCGCTCAAAGCCCTGACGGTTGTCATCGCCGGTGGTTGTGGAAATAAACCGGTCGGTCTTCAGATAATAGGCCCCAACCATCCATTGCAGCGGCTCCTCCGTATTGGAGGCCATGCGAAATTCCTCGCTCCAAGCATCAACATCCACATATTGAGTCTGTGTGCCGTCAAAGATGCCGAAAATATCGACCTCATTGGTATAGGGGAACTGATCGCCCTGACCATATTCCGTGACCCGGTTATAAGACAGAATATTGGTAAAGGTTACCCCGTCGCCGTCATAGACAACTTTCAGGGATAGCTCATCAATATTGCGCTCATTAAAGCCCAGATTATTGGCGCAGAAGGTTCGCACCACCCGGTCCGCATCGGGGGCCGGGCCGCCAAAGGGGTTGGAGGTGTTACACGTGTCGCCATCAAAGGCCACGGACTGGAACTGGAAATTCAGACTGCCACCTTCTGTGCGCACCATACTGCCCCGCAGGGTCGCGGTCAGATTTTCCGACGCCGTCCATTCCAGAATACCGCGCAGGGTAAAATCCTGCAGATAATCCGCTTTCTTGTTCAACTGAATATTATCCAGATAGCCGCCAATATCCTGATATTTGGCGGCAATGCGGAATTTCAACTTATCGGCCACCAGCGGGCCACCAACAGCCGCCTGAATGGCATATTCATTGCCATTGCCGACGGTGCCTCTCACATAGCCTTCCATCTCATCCGTAGGCTGATTTGAGGTAATCAAAATCGCCCCGCCCGCCGCATTACGGCCATAGAGCGCCCCTTGCGGGCCACGCAGCACTTCGATGGATTGCATATCGAACATGGCCTGCGTGAACTGACGGTTGTTGATCTGCAACACGCCGTCAACCACCACGGCCACCGGGGCCTCGCCGTTGCGAACCTGTGACACGCCGCGAATGGTCATAAAGGACACGCCCGCGCTCTGGGAATTGGCCAGCGTCACATTGGGGGTTAATTGCAGGAAATCATCTGCCGTATCAATACGGGAATCCTCAATCGCCTGCGCGGAAAAGGCGGTTTCGCTGAGCGGTACATCCTGCAGGCTTTCTGACCGCATCCGGGCGGTAACGATAATTTCCTCCAATGTGAAAGCGTCATTCTGGTCGCTATCCTGTGCCAGCGACATCTGTGGGGCCGTAGCCATCAGGGCAAAAAGTGATGTGGTGCAAATTTTTCCGAACATGTTGGTCATTGGTGATCCTCTCCTAAAGAATATTTATGTTTTATGACAGGATAATTATTTGTATTTTTGGGGCCACATACAAGGACCAAGAAGAGTAGAAACCACCGTAATCAGGATAGGTTTTTTGCCCGGATCAAAAAAACTACTCCTTTGGGTAGGGTAAAATACCCACGATTAGTTCAGTAATCCTTTTTGCCGGGCGGCAACGATGGCCTTGGTTCTTTTATCCACACCCAGCTTGGCAAAGATATTTTTCAGATGGAATTTTACCGTATGCTCGGTCATTTCAAGGGCGCGGGCAATTTCCTTGTTGCTTAACCCGCCCTGAAGTTCGGTCAGAACCTCCATTTCCCGGCTGCTGAGCAGATCCTGTTGCAACAGGGTGATCTTCTTGATTTTTTTGGCCTTGGCCGCACATTCCTGAAGGAAATTCAGAGCCAGCCGGTCCACATTCTTTTCCCGCCGCACCGCATGGGTGGCTGAAACCAGCGGAACAATATTATCATTCTCCGTGAAAGGCCGCATGATATTTTCCGGCCAGGCCAGCGCCGCCGCCTCGAACAACAGGTCAGAGGCCCGGGCCATATCATTCTGCCGATACGCAAGGTCCGCCTGCAACACCAACACATTAAGCAGAAAACAGTTTGCCCCCACTGACCGGCAGCAGGCCGCCATATCCATAAGAATTTCTGCCGCCGCCGGATAATTCTGCTGCTTCATATGCCACAGGGCCATGGCCTTGCCCATATATTGATAGGGCCGCCATTTTTCCGAGGCCACCATCCATTGACCGGGGGCGTATGTTTCTTTCACCTGATACAGGATGCGTTCCCCATCGGTGATATTATCTTCCATGAGGGCAATCAGCATATGGCAGCAATCAACAAAAACCGCCAGCCGCCCGTTAATCCGTTCGTCAACAACCTTTTGGCATCTGTCCCGAAGCGCCAGAAGGGCGGTGGTTTTCTTGTCCCGGCACGCCCGGGTCAGCAACATTTCATAGGCCAGAGCATAAACCTCGAACCAGCCGTCAAAATCTTCAATATGATTCAGGGCCCCCTCTAACCGGCTCAGGTCATCGCCCACCTCTCCCCGCCAGTCCTGCAGGGATAACAGGGAAACATCGGCGGTAAATTTCAGCCCGCTGTCCGAGCCAAAATTCTCATCCGCCATATTGCGCGCCTCACGAAAATAAGCTTCGGCCTGCCGCAGGTTTCCCTGATAAAAAGTAAGCTGCCCCAGATGCAGGTAACAATAATTTATCCCCAGAACGCTGTTGGCCTGGCGCATGGACCGGATCGCGTCCTGAACGAAGGTCATGCCCTTGTCAAATTTCCCCGCCCCCATCATGGTCAGGGCGCGGGCGCAATTGATCACCCCGAGAGATATGCCATCATTACCATCGGTCTGGGCAATGCGCTGATCCAATATATCAAGGCTGTTGGCGTTATAATTATCCTCATAGGTATTCTGCAGGATCTCAATCATATCGAAATCCCGCTGAAAGGCCGCCATGTGAGGGCCATATTCCCCGGTCGGTAGCTTGGGATTACAGCGGGCAAATTCAATATTATTGCGCGCCTCGCGTATGCGGCCATTCTTTTGATAAAGATAGGCCCGAGCCACCTGCATCCGAGGGTAATTATGAAAATGTTCCTCTGGAATATGGCGCAACAGACTACGCAGAAAACCGATCCCGCCATAGAGAATCAATTCCCAACCCCCGGCCTTTTCAATCAGGTCCACCGCCCGGTCGTAATCCTCGGCAAGGCAGGCATGGCGCACCGCTTCAATCAGGTTATTATCCTGCTCAAACCATTCTGATGCCCGCAAATGCAGGGACGCAATCTCTCCGGGATAGCGGCGACGCAGCATCTCTTTCAGGAAGTCTGAGAACAGATGATGATAGCGCAACCATTTTTTTTCCGCATCAAGGGGGACAAAAAGCGCATTTATACTGCTGGATTTTTCCAGCTTTTCAAACCCGTCCCTGATCCCGCATACCGCAAAGGCCAGCCCGTCATTGACCCGTTCCAATATGGATGTTTTGATCAGCAGCTCCTGCACCTCGTCTGCGCATTTATTCATAATCTGTTCGGACATATATTCGGCCAGATGGCCGGATTTGCCGGAAAAAGAATCCACCACCTGATCCCGGTTATCTTCGGACCCGATCAATTGCCCGGCCAGCTGTATGGTCACCGGCCAGCCTTCGGTTTTTTCCAGCAGGCTGGAATATTGATCCTCCGTCAGGTCAAGGTCCAGAACCTGTTTCATTTCAGGCAGGTCAAAGCGCAATTCTTCCGGGCTAAGCTCCACAAGCTGTCCCATAGAGCGCAATTTTGCCAGATCAAGGATAGGCCGTTCCCGGCTGTTGATCACCAGATGAAAATTATCCGGCATATTATCCAGAAGCCCGTCCATAAATTGATCCACCTCCCGCGCCTTTAGGCGGTGATAATCATCAAGGATCAGGACAACATCCCCAGGCGCCTCTGATATTTTGGTGAGCAGAAGGCCAAGGCAAGAGCGGGCCGAGGTATCGGATAGCCCCTGTTCCGCGAGCATCTCAAGCCGCCCCAGATCAAGGCCCGCAGAAATAAGGGAGAATATAATATAGCAAAGCAGATTATTAATATCGCCGTCGGATTCATCCAGCGTCAACCAGGCGACCTTGATATTTCTGGACAGGAGCCGTTGCCGCCACTGGCTGAGCAATGTCGTCTTGCCAAAGCCCGCCGGGGCGGTGATCAGGCAAAGATTATGCTGTCCCCCCGCATCGAGGGCTGTGATCAGGCGCGCCCGCTCGATGATTGAGACATGGTGACGGGGCGGCATCCATTTGGTGGCGATTACCCAGCTTTCCAGCCCCGCAGATTTTTCCCGGTCATCCGCCATTCAAACCGCCGCGCCCTCTGTCCCTTTAAGGCGTGATTTACCCATAAACCAACCTAACGGGGCATCAGGTTAAGCAAGGCATATAC
>DRKK01000115.1 GCA_011051815.1 Sphingomonadales bacterium
ACAGGGCCGCCGCAAGTGTTTCGATCCCCACCGGGCCGCCGTTGTAATTTACCCCGATACAGGTCAGATATTTATGATCCATGGCATCAAGCCCGCGCCTGTCCACCTCCAACAGGTTTAGTGCCATGTCGGCCATCTCCCGGCTGACGCCGCCGTCACCCCGGACCAGCGCATAGTCCGACACCCGGCGCAACAACCGTCCGGCTATGCGCGGCGTGCCCCGCGCCCGGCGGGCAATCTCCCGCGCACCGTCACTGGTCATCTCAACTTTCAACACCCTTGCCGCCCGGCGGACAATGGTTTCAAGGTCTTCCGCAGAATAGAACTCCAGCCGGGTCGGAATGCCGAAACGGTCCCGAAGCGGGGTCGTCAGCAAACCGGAACGGGTCGTGGCCCCGATCAAGGTGAAAGGCGGCAGGTCAATGCGCACGGAACGGGCCGCCGGACCTTCGCCAATGATCAGGTCCAGATGATAATCCTCCATCGCAGGATAGAGGATTTCCTCCACCGCCGGATTAAGCCGATGAATCTCATCAATGAACAGAATGTCATTTTCTTCCAGATTGGTCAGCAGAGCCGCCAGGTCCCCGGCCTTGGAAATCACCGGTCCCGCAGTGGCCCGAAAATTAACCCCAAGCTCCCGCGCCATAATCTGAGCCAAGGTGGTTTTGCCCAGCCCCGGCGGGCCATAAAACAGCACATGATCAAGGGCCGTATTACGCATGCGGGCGGCTTCGATAAATATCTTCAGATTATCACAGATTTTCCGCTGGCCGATGAAATCATCCAACCGCTCGGGCCGAATGGAGCTTTCCACCTCATCCCCCTCTGTCTGTCCCCGGCTGACCATACGATCATCATTGCTCATTGGCCAAGCTCCTTGAGACCAAGGCGAATCAGGTCAGACACGGTTGCCTCCCCGTCAATGGACCGGGCCGCCGCCGATACGGCCATATAGGCCTCGGTCTGGCGGTAGCCCAGATTGACCAAGGCGGAAACCGCATCCTGTATCACCCGGCCATCTGCTGATGGCGCTGCGCCGCCGCCGGACGTATCCGGCGCGCTCGGGCTAATAGCAAATTGGGATACCTTGTCTTTCAATTCGGTGATAAAGCGGGTCGCCAGTTTTGGTCCGACCCCCTTGGCCCGACCTACCACCGTTTTATCCTGCGCGGCAATGGAATTTGACAGCTCGTCAATGGCCACCACGGACAGGATGGCCAGCGCCACCTTGGCCCCCACTCCCTGTACGGTCTGCACCAGATTGAACCAGTCTTTTTCCAGTGCGCTGGCAAAACCATACAGATGGATATGATCCTCGCGGACATGGGTTTCAATCATCAGCATTACCGCCTCACCCACCGCTGGCAAATTGCCCAGCGTGCGTCCGGAACAGAAAACCAGATAACCAACCCCATTCACATCAATGATGCAGTAATCCTCGCCTATTGTATCCACAAGACCCTTGAGCTTGGCAATCATCAGCGATGTCCCCGGAATAAAACCTGCGCGCCGCCACGGTGCCCCGCTGTGCGGTCCTGTGTCATGGTCTTGTGCAAGCTGCTGTGGGTACCGCCGCTATGGGCGTGGCAGATGGCCACCGCCAGCGCGTCCCCGGCATCCTCGCCGTTAATGACCGCCTGAGGAAGGAGAATTTTCAGCATGGCCGCCACCTGTGCCTTGCCCGCATGACCAGAGCCAACGACAGTTTTCTTGATATGGTTCGGCGAATATTCGGCCACCGCAATCCCCGCCAAAGACGGCACCAGAAGAGCTATCCCCCGCGCCTGTCCCAATTTCAGGGTCGACATGGGGTTTTTGTTGACGAAAGTTTCCTCTACCGCTGCCGCCTGAGGTTCCCAATCGATAACCACCTGTTGCAAGCCATCAAAAAGCTGAACCAGACGCTCGGCCAGACTATAGCTGTCATCGGAATGGACAATGCCGTTGGCTACATGGATCAGGCGGGAGCCCTCCACATCAATGATACCCCAACCGGTTTTACGAAGCCCCGGATCAAAACCAATCACCCTTTGTCTTTTGGACGTAATATGGGGCTTCCTTTCGGTCACGCGCTGAGCTGCTCCATAATCTCATCGGAAATTTCATAATTGCCGTAAATATTCTGCACATCGTCAAGATCGTCCAGAACATCAATCATTTTCAGGAGCTTGCGCGCCGCTTCCAGATCAACGGCAATGGTATTTTGCGGTTTCCAGATCAGCTTTGCTGACTTTGGCTCCGCGCCCACGGCCTCGGTCAGGGCGGCGGTCACGGTCTGCAAATCTTCTCTGGCGCAATATATCTCATGGGTTTCATCGTCAGAGACCACATCTTCAGCCCCGGCCTCTAACGCGATTTCGAACATATCATCGGCGGATTTAACGCCAGCCTCAAAAATAATCTCGCCCACATGATCAAACTGAAAAGCCACACTGCCGGTTTCGCCGAGATTGCCGCCGTTCTTGGCAAAACCGGTACGAATATCGGACGCGGCGCGGTTGCGGTTATCGGTCAGACTTTCCACGATTAATGCCGTGCCACCCGGCCCGTAGCCCTCATAACGGATTTCATCATAATTTTCCGCGTCCCCGCCGATGGACTTGTTAATGGCCCGCTGAATATTATCCTTGGGCATGGATTGGCCGCGTGCGGTCTGCACCGCCAGGCGCAGGCGCGGATTGCTGTCCATATCCGGCCCGCCCATTTTGGCGGCAACGGTAATTTCCTTGGATAATTTACTGAATAAAGAGGACCGCTTTTTATCCTGCGCGCCCTTGCGGTACATAATATTTTTGAATTTAGAATGGCCTGCCATATGTCTTTTCCCGAAAGGCCCCGAACAGGACCTTTTACTTAGTAAAATAAAGGTTCAGAACTTTGATAATACACTGATCACGATTTGTGAACAGCCAATTGATTTTTTTCAAAAAAAACCGACTGAATCACAGTTGAGTCAAACTGTTTCAAAATGGGATAAGTTGTAAAGATTCTTTACATATCTTGACTTTATCTCATCCGTTCATTTCGTAACTATCTAGTATATAACAGTCTTTATTACTTGGCCCCTCTTTTGCATTACTTTAGTAAAATTGAATATAATACTCTTTATGGAGACGATTTCATGTTTAACAGAATTTTTACGGGCTTTGCTGTGCTTATGGCCATTGCCTTCTCTACTGGTGCAAATGCCACGGTGATCAACGCAACCCTGACCGTTGACAATCATTTTGGGTTATTTGTCGGCGATAACAGCGCAACCAATCTTACATTTATCGGGCGTGATAGCGCGGAATGGACAACAACCGACAGCTTTTCTTTTAATGCCAACAATGGCGACAGGTTATTCGTCTATGCATGGGACTATGGGAGCTCACAAAGCTTTATTGGTCAATTCTCTGGATGGAATGGAACATTACTGACCAATCAACAGGACTGGCAGTGGACATTACTGGGCACAAGCCAAAGCACACCGGGTAGCACCGGAAGCCCGCCCTCATCGGTAAACCTTCAATCCCTGCTTTCCGGCGCACAATGGAATAATGTTTTATGGTCCGCCCCCAATGGATCAGGTCCGTGGGGGACTTTTGGAAATATTGCCAGCAATGCCGACTATATTTGGGGGGATGACAAAAATTCATCTTCTGCTGTAGTAGTATTTCGGTCCACTCAACTGCAGGCCAATGACGTTCCAGAACCCGCGCCGCTGGCTCTTCTATTTGTGGGTCTTTTCGGGCTAGGGCTTGCTCGAAAATATCGCAAGTAAAAAATAGAAAACTATTTTTTAAAAGGCGGCCTGTTGGCCGCTTTTTTTTGCTTTACTATTATGACACGCCCGGCATATGACCATGTAACCTTGCCCCCATACGCACAGGTTCAATGCGTTTGGCAAGGCCGGTCTGATCGTCTGTTTCCACAAAGACACCGCACAGGGTCGCCTCGCCCAAGGCCGGGGTGAAGCGGCCCGTGGAAATCTTGCGGGTGAAGCGTTGCAAAGGCTCGGCCTTATCCATGCCGATGACGCTGTTATAATCGCCGCACATGCCGGCGTCAGTCTGATAAGCTGTCCCCCCGTCCAGAATTTGCGCATCTGCGGTCGGTATATGGCTGTGAGTGCCCACCACAAAGGAGGCTCGGCCATCGCAAAAATGTCCCATAGCCATCTTCTCCGAGGTGGCCTCCGCATGAATATCCACCAGAATGAATTTGGCCCCGCTGCCCAGCGCGTATTTCTTTAATTCCCGGTCCACTGCCCCAAAGGGGTCATCCAGCGCATTCATGAATATCTGCCCCATGACATTAATGACCAGCAATTTGCGGCCCCTGGCGTCCTCTACCAAGACACTGCCCCGTCCCGGTGTGCCAGCAGGGAAATTTATCGGCCGGATCAGGCGTGGTTCGCCCGCAATATGGGTTTTGGTTTCCCTTTGATCCCAGACATGGTTGCCCGTGCTGATCACATCCACCCCCACGTTAAAAAACGCTGTGCAGATTTTGGACGTAATGCCAAAACCGGCGGCGGCATTTTCGCCGTTGATCACCACAAAATCAAGTTTCAATTCTTTGCGCAACTCAGGAATTTTTTCCAAGGCCAAGGCCCGTCCAGTCCGGCCCACAATATCGCCTAAATATAATAATCTCACGGCCTGTAAATTCCTTGTTCTGTCACAATGATATCCAATGGCTGGTCATATTTCGCCGTGGGCAACTTAGCGCGTTTCTGCCCCTCATAGGCCACGCCGATGGCGGTAAAGGGGTGTCCCTTGTCCCGGTAAGCTTGTAATGTGCGGTCATAATAGCCGCCGCCGTAACCCAGCCGCATCCCCCGCTCGTCAAAGGCCAGCAAAGGCACCAGCATTATATCCGGCATCACATAGAGCAGATCAGACTTTGGCTCCTGCGTGCCGTATGGGCCGTCTTTCAAATCCTCAACCAGATCCCACTCCCGAAAGGCCAGATGGCGGTTTTTGCCATTCATAACCGGCAGAGCACAGCGGCATTGAAAGGCGCTCAGGGCTTTCA
>DRKK01000116.1 GCA_011051815.1 Sphingomonadales bacterium
AGAGTGTCGCCAGGCCTGCCATAGGAGTGACCTTAACCGCGCAAAATTGATTTTCCGGCATATTGCGCCGCATCCCCAAGGGCTTCTTCAATACGGATCAACTGATTATATTTTGCCAACCGGTCTGAGCGTGCCAGCGAACCTGTTTTGATCTGACCACAATTAGTGGCCACGGCAAGATCGGCAATGGTCGCATCCTCTGTCTCACCGGAACGATGGGACATAACGGATGTAAAGCTCGCCCGATGAGCCATATTGACCGCATCAAATGTCTCGCTCAGGCTGCCGATTTGATTAACCTTGATCAAAATGGAGTTAGCAACCCCCTGCTTGATCCCCTTTTCAAGGCGCACCGGATTGGTCACGAACAGATCATCGCCTACAAGCTGAACCTTGTCCCCAATCAGGTCGGTCAGGATTTTCCAGCCGTCCCAGTCATCCTCATCCAACCCGTCTTCAATAGACAGGATCGGATAACGACCACAAAGATCGGCGTAATAAGCGGCCATCTCGCCGCTATCCAGGGTCTTACCCTCGCCCGCCAGAACATATTTGCCATCTTTGTAAAATTCAGAGGATGCCGCATCAAGGGCCAGCATAATATCCTCACCCGGACGGTATCCGGCGGCCTCCACGGCCTGCATGATAAAATCAAGGGCGTCCACCGTCCCGTTCAGAGCCGGGGCAAAACCGCCCTCATCCCCAACGCTGGTGCTAAGCCCCGCATCAGACAATTTTTTCTTGAGCGTATGGAAAATTTCAGCCCCCATACGCACCGCATCACGGATATTACCCGCAGAAACCGGCATGATCATGAATTCCTGAATATCGATGGGGTTATCCGCATGCTCACCGCCATTGATAATATTCATCATCGGTACCGGCAACAGTCGCGCAGACGGGCCACCCAGATAATTATACAACGGCAATGCGGCCTCATCCGCCGCCGCCTTGGCAACGGCCAGACTGACGCCAAGTATGGCATTGGCCCCAAGGCGAGATTTATTGTCCGTACCGTCCAGTGCGCACATGACATTATCCAGAATGATCTGGTCTTCCGCATCCAACCCGGTCAGGGCATCATAAATTTCGCCGTTAACCGCCTCAACCGCTTTCAGGACACCTTTGCCCATATAACGTGCGCCGCCGTCCCGAAGCTCCACAGCTTCATGGGCACCGGTTGACGCGCCACTTGGCACAGCCGCCCGGCCAAAGGCCCCGGTTTCCAGCGTTACATCCACCTCAACCGTGGGATTGCCCCGGCTGTCCAGGATTTCGCGGCCGGTGATGTCAATAATTGCAGTCATGTCTTACCTCTTGGGATATAATAGTTAAACCAGCCGGGATTGTTTCACGGCGGCCTCAATAAAAGATGCGAACAGGGGATGCGGCTCAAACGGTTTTGATTTCAGCTCGGGATGGAACTGCACCCCAATGAACCAAGGATGATCCTGTATTTCAACGATTTCCGGCAACGCACCGTCCGGAGACAGACCGGAAAAGACCAGTCCGGCATCCTCAAGCTGTGTGCGGTAATTGATATTGACCTCATAACGGTGGCGATGACGTTCGGAAATGGCTTCACTACCATATATCTCACAGACCCGGCTGCCTGGTACAAGTCTGGCCTTATAGGCCCCAAGGCGCATGGTGCCGCCCTTGTCATCATCTTCGCTGCGGGTGAATTTTGCCCCGCCATGCTCCCATTCGGTCATCAGGCCAACAATAGGATCCGTGCAGTCGCCAAATTCAGTGGAATTGGCCCCGTCAATCCCGGCCATATTCCGCGCGGCCTCAACGCAAGCCATCTGCATACCAAAACATATGCCAAAATAAGGGACTTTATGCTCGCGGGCAAAACGGGCGGCGGCGATTTTGCCTTCTGCCCCGCGCTCCCCAAATCCGCCGGGCACCAGAATACCGTCAACCTGTTCAAAATGAGCGGCAAGATCAGCACCTTCCTCAAAAATCTTGGCATCAAACCATTCTAGGTTGACCTTGACATTATTGGCAATGCCACCGTGAACCAAGGCCTCTATCAAAGATTTATAAGCATCTTTGAGTTCGGTATATTTGCCGACAATGGCAATGGTCACATCGCCTTCCGGACTGCTCACATGCTCCATAATCTCATGCCAGCGGGTCAGATCCGCATCGGTCAGACCGGGGTCAATCCCGAATGAGGCCAAGACTTCCGCATCCAGCCCCTCCGCATGATAATTCAATGGTACTTCGTATATGCTGCTGGCATCAAGCGCCTGAATAACCGCCGATTCCCGTACATTGCAGAACAGGGCAATTTTCCGGCGGTCGCTATCCTCAATCTCATGTTCCGTCCGGCAGACCAGCACATCGGGCTGAATACCAATACTGCGCAGTTCCTTGACCGAATGCTGGGTTGGCTTGGTTTTAAGCTCCCCAGCCGCATTCAGGTAAGGCACAAGAGTCAGATGAATATAACAGACATTGGCCTTGCCCAGATCATTGCCCAGTTGTCGAATGGCCTCCATAAACGGCAGGCTTTCAATATCGCCGATCGTACCGCCAATCTCACACAGGACAAAATCTGTATCCACATCCACATCGGACGTGGCAAATTCCTTGATGGCATTGGTCACATGGGGAATCACCTGAACCGTAGCACCCAAATAGTCCCCGCGCCGTTCTCTGGCCAGAATATCGCTGTATATCCGGCCCGAGGATACGCTATCGCTCCGCCGGGACGGCACCCCGGTAAACCGCTCATAATGGCCCAGATCAAGGTCGGTTTCTGCCCCGTCATCGGTGACAAATACCTCGCCATGCTGATAGGGCGACATGGTGCCGGGATCAACATTAAGGTAAGGGTCAAGTTTTCTAAGACGAACCGTATAGCCACGGGATTGAAGCAAGGCAGCCAGAGCTGCAGACAGGATGCCCTTCCCAAGGGAAGAAACAACACCGCCAGTAATAAAAATATAACGTGTCATGGGCAGATTATAATCCCGAACCATATTAACCTGCTTTTAAACGGCAGGCATAAATTAATATTACCCGTTCCCGAATTCAGTTCAGTGTTGAACCCGGGACATATATCTCTTTATTCAGAATCTGGAATAACAGGTTCTGATTTATCTTTTTCAGGCGCTTTTTCTGTGCTCACCTCTGGTGCGGTCTGTTCCACTACCGGGGTCTGAACATCAAAAATAGACTTGTCTGCTGTATTCTGTTTGGCAATCACCGCAAGGCCCATACTGGTCACGAAAAAGCCGATCGCCAGAAAGGTTGTCATCTTGGTCAGGAATGTAGCTGAACTGCGTCCGGCCATCATACCGCCTTGTCCGCCTCCACCAATACCAAGTGCACCCCCAGCGGACTTTTGCAGTAACACCAGTATCACAAGGCTTACGGTCAATATCAAATGAATAACAAGAACAATCTCTTGCATGTCTTAATACTCTTCTATTATCTGTATAAATCAATGATTAAATTGGCTTGTACTCTAATCTCATTCATATGGCTAGCGCAAAATGTATTACAAGAGCATAAAGACCTGTTCTTAATCCTGATAGGTCTTGATAATCCCATAAAAATCCTCGGCTTTCAGGCTGGCACCGCCAACCAAAGCCCCGTTCACATTGGGGACTGACATCAATTCCGCCGCATTTGAAGCCTTCACAGAACCGCCGTATTGAATACGGACAGTCGCGCCAGCAGGACCAAAACGATCTGTCAGCAAAGACCGTATAACGCCGTGAACCTCGGCCACGTCATCTATGGTCGGGACTTTTCCGGTGCCGATTGCCCAAACAGGTTCGTAAGCGATAACCGTATTTTCCGCCGTGGCCTCCGTCGGAATGGAGCCGGTAACCTGTGCGGTCACCACATCTAAGGTCGCGCCCTTTTCCCGCTCTGCATCCGTTTCCCCCACACAGATAATTGCGGTCAGCCCTTGCCCCTGTGCTGCGCTGGCTTTGGCCTTGACCATATCATTCGTTTCACCGTGATCCGCCCGCCGCTCAGAATGGCCCACAATGACATAATGACAGCCCAGGTCTTTTAACATGGCCGCCGAAATATCCCCTGTATGGGCACCACTAAGGGCCATATGGCAATCCTGCGCGCCAATATCTATACCCTTGCCCATCAATGTGGAAATCAAGGTGGCCGGTGGACAAATCAACACATCACATCCCGCCCCGCCCTGCGCCACCAGAGAATTGAGTTTTTCAATTTCTTCCAGACTGGCCAAAAGGCCGTTCATTTTCCAGTTACCGGCAACCAAAGCTTTGGGCGCTGTCATAGACTATTCCTCTGTTTTATAAAATCCTGTCATTTTCTATCAGAAAAACCGGGACTTTTCCATATCTCAGATGGAAAAAGATCAAACAATCTGCTTTTCATCGCCTGTACGAACCTTTTGGGCTTGCGGTGACCTTGCGTGACCACTATCATGCCCCAAAAATTTACCAATTCAATAAATGCGGGTACCTATATAAATGTTACAATTATTCAGAAGCGGTCTGACCTCTTATTTCGCCACTGCCTTGCTCGGCCTTTTTATTTCCATCTTCTCCCTTTTTTTTATTGTCTTCTATTTTTTAACCTTTTCCTTAAATAATGTCGCCCAGATCGGCGATGACAAGCTGACCCTGAATGAATATGCCCGGGAGTTCCAAAATAAATTTACCGAGATTCAGCAACAGTCCGGTGGTGAGATAACCCGCGAAATGGTCATTGATCAGGGCATGGCCAACAGATGGCTGACCGATCTTGTTCAGCGTGAGACCTTTGCCTATGCCGCCCATAACCTGCATATACGGGTAACAGACGCCCAGCTCCGCGATTTTATCATGAATATTGAGGCCTTTCAGGACACCTTTGGTGAATTCAGCAAGGATACCTTTAAAAGCATTGCCAATTATCGGGGGCTGTCCGCTGGGGAATTTGAGGAATTCCTGCGGCGTGATCTGGAACGGCAATATTTAATAACCTCTATCGTTAGTGGCATTGCTGTACCTGAGACCTTGCAAAAAACTTTTACCAAATATCTTATGGAAGAAAGAACTGCCGAAATTATCACAATCCCGGCCAACAACATCAAAGACATTCCTGAGCCAGATGAGGAAACTTTAAAGGCCTATTATAAGGAAAATTCTTCCCGCTATATGGCCCCGGAATATCGTGATTTCCGCTTTATTACACTGTCCGCCAAAGATCTGGCAAATGAAGTTACCGTAACCGAGGAAGAAGTTACTGCGGCAATGGGGGACGTTGCCGAAGCCTCCGGTGAGAATGAAAAACGGAATTTTGATCAGATTTTGTTCGATGATAAAGACGGCGCAGACAAAGCCTATGCCGATCTGAAAGCGGGACGGACCTTTGGTGATATTATTCTTGCCTCTGGCTCCACACCGGAGGATGCCGCCGTTACCGATAATTCCATGCAGGATGCGACGGACACCTATGGTATTGAGGCCGCAGAAGCCATATTCACCGCCAAAGAGGGGGGTTATACGGCACCGGTGGAGACTGATTTTGGCTGGCGCATTTTTCACATCACCAAAATCAATGCTGCTGCCAATGATGAAGCCAATATACGTGAAGAAACCCGAAAGAGATTGCTGGAAGAAAAAGCCCTCGATATTCTTTACACCAAATCAGAACAGATCACCGACGAGCTTGCCGCCGGAGGATCACTTTCTGATATTGCCAGCACCCTCAATCTTGACCTGAAAGAAGCGCATAATGTTGATAAATTTGGCTATAACGCCAAAGGAGACCTTGTGACCAACCTCCCGACTGACCCGACTTTTCTGACCAAGGTATTTGATGCCCTGGAAGAGGATGAACCTCAGCTTGAAGAAATGGATAACGGCGAATATTTTCTGGTTGTGGTCGATAATGTTCAGGAAAGAGCATTACGGCCTTTTGAGGACGTCAAAACAAGCGTTATTGACCTCTGGAAAGCAGATGCCCGGGAGGAAGAGGCACGCAAACACGCCAATGAAATTTTGGCCAAAGCAGAGGAAGGCACCTCATTGGAGGATATGGCCAAGTCTATGGCGAATATGGCCTATACGTCCGTAACACTGGCCAGAAATGATCAGGCCGGCAAAGTTGCCGCCATGATCCATGAAAGTATCTTCTCATTGAACGTCGGTGAAGCCAAGATCATACCTGCCGCTGATAATAATGGTTTTGTTGTCGTCAGGGTCCAGTCACGTAAATTGCCGGATGATGCCTTACCCGCCGCTCAGTCAGCTCAATTAAAAGACCTGATGAAGCAGGAATATCAACAACGCTTCATGGCCAATTACTGGCGTTACCTTGAAACCAGTCTGCCGGTTATCATTAACCAGCGCGGCGTCAAGGCTGTCCATGACCAGTTGGCCTCACGGGAACAATAATGTCCGTTTCGCCTGACTTTCAGACGTTCAAAACAACCTATGACAAAAGCGCCCCTCAGGTGGTCTGGACAACATTGGTTGCCGATCTTGAAACCGCCATCTCTGCTTTTATGAAGCTCGGAGCCGATACAGAGGATTACAGTTGCCTACTCGAATCAGTGGAAGGCGGGGCCATTCGTGGGCGTTATACCTTTATCGGCCTTAAACCGGATATTATCTGGCGGTGCCGGGGCAACAAGGCGGAGATTAACCGGAAAGCCCTCACCCACACAGATGACTATCATCCCCTGCCCAGCGGCGCACTGGACAGCCTGCGGGATTTGTTGACAGAATCACTCATTGACCTGCCGGAGGATATGCCCCCTTCTGCGGCCGGGCTGATTGGCTATATGGGCTATGACAATGTGCGACTGATGGAAGACATTGGCCCCGCCAAGGCGGATACATTGGATATTCCGGATGGTATGTTCCTGCGGCCGACTATCATGGTGGTTTTTGATTCTGTTACCGACCTGCTGACCATTGTCACCCCTGCCCGGCCCGAAGGCGGGGTTACGGCAGAGATCGCTTACCTCAGGGCCGAAGAACGGCTGGCAGAGATTGAACAGGCCCTGTCACGCCCCCTCAACGGCGCACAGAAAATATCCGATGACCTGCTGGAACTTGAAGCAAAAAAATCCAACACGTCCAAAGAAAAATATATGGCCATGGTGCAAAAGGCCAAGGACTATATCAAGGCCGGGGATATTTTTCAGGTGGTTCTGTCACAGCGATTCACGACCCCCTTTTCCCTGCCGCCTTTCTCCCTGTACCGGGCGTTACGGAGGACCAATCCATCGCCTTTTCTCTATTTCCTGAAATTTGGTGATTTTTCTGTGGTTGGCTCCAGTCCGGAAATATTGGTGCGCCTACGGAACGGTGAAATCACCGTCCGGCCCATTGCTGGCACCCGCCCACGCGGGGCGACCGCCACAGAAGATCAGGCCTTGGCCGAAGACCTGCTCGCCGACCCAAAGGAGCTGGCGGAACATTTGATGTTGCTTGACCTTGGCCGCAATGATGTGGGCAAGGTAGCAAAGGTCGGCACCGTTACCCCGACCCAGAAAATGTCCATCGAATATTATTCTCATGTGATGCATATTGTCTCGGAAGTGCGCGGTGAGATTAATCCGGATTATGATGTCCTGGAGGCCTTTGCCGCCGGTTTTCCCGCCGGAACCGTCAGCGGCGCTCCCAAAATCCGGGCCATGGAGATCATTGACGAACTGGAAGCGGACAAGCGCGGCATCTATGCCGGAGCCGTGGGTTATTTTTCCGCAGACGGCAGTATGGACACCTGTATTGTCCTCAGAACTGCGATCTTAAAAGACGGTCAGATGCATGTTCAGGCCGGGGCCGGCATTGTCGCCGACAGCGACCCCCAGTCAGAATATGATGAATGTCAGGCCAAGGCCCGCGCCCTATTCCGCGCGGCCGAGGAAGCCATCAGTTTCGCCGGACAGCCCAAGGTTCAATGACCCCTCTCAATGACCCGCTGCTGAGTTTTCTCTGGCCAGCCGTATCCCGTCATATTTCCGTTTAACCAGATGAGACAAGGGCACTACGGTGATCCCCCGCGCCTTCAAAGTTGGTAACCACAGGGTCAGGGCCTGTATGGTTTCCGCATAAGGATGGCCAATGGCAATGGCACTGCCCTTCCGGCGCGCCATATCTTCCAGCTTGGCCAGTTGGGCAAAGATATAATCCACATCCTGCTCATTATCCAAAAAGAAATCCCGTGTCATATTAGGAATATTCCGATCCGTTGACATTTCAGCCAGCAATGACTTGCGGGAGGTGCGGGAATCCAGCACCAACAATCCCCGCC
>DRKK01000117.1 GCA_011051815.1 Sphingomonadales bacterium
ACATGGCCTCGAAAAAAGCATCGGTATAGCTTAAAGCTAGTTCGGAATAGACAAAGGGCAGGGCGGCAAAAATCGGGATGATCACCCATGTGGACACGGTGAGGATAAAGGCCTGCTGTATGGATAATTCCTCCGCATCGCCCCGATTGGTGAGGAACAGCATCCCGCCCACAAACATGACAAAGCCCGCACAAATGGCGAATACCTGCCAGTCCGGATTATCAACCGCCACATCAACCAGAGCCGGAAATAGCATCCCCACTCCCAAAATGAGCAGGAAAAGGCCGTTAATCAGAAGAATGGGACGAAGATCAACCAATAAGAATTCCGCCTTTCCGCGATGTTTTATCAGCCCTTATGAGGCTCAAAAGTCCCGACAACAGCCAGAAATTCGCGCCGGGTCTTCTCATCATTGCGAAAGGCACCAACCATGCGGCTTGTAACCATGGACACACCGTGGGCATGAACCCCGCGCGTGGACATACATTCATGGGTCGCCTGAATGATAACCCCAACCCCCAGCGGGGCCAGAACATCCCAGATACAATCGGCAATCTGGGCCGTCATTTTTTCCTGCACCTGAAGCCGCTTGGCATAAGTTTCCACCACCCGGGCCAGCTTGCTGATCCCCACCACCTTTTTATCGGGCAGATAGCCCACATGGGCGCGGCCAATGATCGGCGCCATATGATGTTCACAGTGGGATTCAAACGGGATATCCCGCAGGACAATCATCTCGTCATAGCCGCAGACTTCCTCGAACGTGCGGGATAATATCTGTTTTGGATCCTCGCCGTAGCCCCGGAAAAATTCGCCGTACGCCTTGACCACCCGTTTTGGCGTGTCCAGCAGCCCTTCTCGTGCGGGATCATCCCCAGCCCAGCGCAGAAGCGTACGTACGGCTTCCTCAGCCTCAGCCTGTGTAGGTTTATGTGCTTTGATATTTTCTGTCATGACTTCGGCCCTAATTTAATGTGGGAGACTCATGGGGACTATCCAGCGAAAAGGCCGGGATTTCCGCCTCGAATGAGCTGCCATCTTTTTTATACATTTTATAATGCCCGGTCATAAAGCCGGACGTCGTACTAAGGGGCGCGCCGCTGGTATATTCAAAAGCAAAGCCAGGTTCTATGACCGGCTGTTCGCCCACAACACCCTCACCGCGCACTTCTTCGATCCGTCCTGTGGAATCCGTGATCCGCCAGTAGCGACTTTTCAATTGCAGGGTTTCCACACCGACATTTTCTATCTGAACCTGATAGGCCCAGAAATAACGGCCCTCTTCCGGGTTTGATTCGTCTTCCAGATAAAAAGGCTGTACGGAAATCCGCACGCCCTCTGTCGTGGCCTCATAGGCCCCGTCATTCCTCTTTATAAAATCAGCCGTGTCATCGCTCATGTTATTCCGGCAATATGGGCCGCCCTGTGCAAATCCTCAATCAAATCGTCTGGATGTTCAAGGCCAACAGACAGGCGCAACATGCCCTCTGTGATGCCAACCTCAAGCCGGGCCTCTTCACTGACCCCTGCGTGGGTTGTGCTGGCCGGATGGGTAATCAGACTTTTCGCATCACCAAGGTTATTGGAAATATCAATAATGTCCAGCGCATTCAGGAATTTAAACGCCTGATCCCGCCCACCCGGCACATGCAGGGCCACCATGCTGCCGCCCATAGACATCTGTTTCATGGCCAGATCATGTTGGTGGAAATCCGCCCGGCCCGGATATTTCACATAATCAAAGCCACCCATATCCACCAGCGCATCGGCCAAAGCGGACGCATTCTCACACATGCGTGTCACCCGCATATCAAGGGTATCCAGACCTTTAAGCATTACCCAGGCATTAAAGGGACTGATATTCGGTCCGGTATGACGCAGGTAAGGCAGGATGGTTTCCTCCATCAATTCCTCATTGGTCAGGATACAGCCGCCAAGACAGCGCCCCTGTCCGTCGATATGTTTGGTGGCCGAATAGACCACCACATCCGCCCCCATGGTCAAGGGCTTTTGCAGAACGGGCGAGGCGAAGGCATTATCCGCCACCACAATGGCCCCATGTTCATGGGCAAGGGCCGTGACAAATTCAATATCCACCACATCCAGCGTCGGATTGGCCGGAGTCTCCAGAAAAACCGCCGTGGTATTGGTCCGGAATGCCGCCGTCCAGGCATCATGGTCTGCCCCGTCGACAAAGGTAAAATCAACGCCGAATTTGGGCATGATGGTTTCAATGATATAACGGCAGGACCCAAAGAGCGCCCGGCTGGACACCACATGATCCCCGGCTTTGACCAGAGACAGAAGTGCTGAAGATATGGCCGCCATGCCGGTGGCGGTGGAGCGGGCCACTTCCGCCCCCTCAATCAGGGCCATACGATCCTCAAACATGGCCGCCGTGGGGTTTCTGAGCCGGGAATAGGTATAGCCTTCCTGCTCTCCGGCAAAACGCGCCGCCGCATCCTCAGCGCAATCGTACGCATAACCGGATGTCATATACATGCTCTCGGATGTCTCGCCAATTTCACTGCGCCATGTGCCGCCCCTAACCAATTGGGTCTGAAGCCGCCATTTGGAGGTTACCTCACGATTTTGTCCGCTATCTCTTTTCATGATTTCATATTACCTTTATACTTGTCTTTAATGACTTGGTACCCAGTAATACTGTCACCGTCAAGAAAAGCCCGACACTGTTAATATAAAATAAGCATTTTTGCGGTTAAATGCGAATAAACCAATAAGAAAATGAGAAAAGAATGATTCCAGTTATACTTTCCGGCGGAAGCGGTTCCAGGCTCTGGCCCCTGTCCCGGGCCAGCTATCCCAAACAGTTTCTGGCTATGAACAGTGCCTATTCCATGTTTCAGGAAACCCTGCGCCGTTTGGATGACCTTGACCATATGGCCCCGATTGTCATTTGCAACGCAGAACATCGCTTCCTTGCCGCCGAGAAACTACGGGAGCTTGAGGTTACGCCGGAAGAAATTATTCTGGAGCCTATGGGCCGCAATACCGCCCCGGCCATCGCGGTCACGGCGCAGGCAGCCCTGAAAGGCGGGAATGACCCTGTTTTGATGATTCTGCCTGCGGATCACACCATAAAAAATACCAAGGCCTTTCACAAGGCCATCATAACCGCCGAAAAACTGGCCCACAAAGGGGCGCTGGTCACCTTTGGTATCGTGCCAAATCAGCCTCATACCGGTTATGGCTATATCAAACGCGGTAAGAAAGCCACCAACGGCGGCTATGACGTGGAAAAATTTGTCGAAAAGCCGGACCGGAGAACCGCTGAAAAATTCCTGAAAAGCGGGGACTTTCTATGGAACAGCGGCATGTTCATGTTCCGGGCCAGCCGTTATCTGGCGGAGCTGGAGAAATTCCAGCCGGAAATTCTGCGCCATGCCAAGGCCGCCTATGCGGAGGCCGCCGCCGATTTTGACTTTACCCGTCTGAACGGGGAGGTATTTGCCAAATGTCCGGCCATATCCATCGACTATGCGGTTATGGAACATACCGATGATGCCCGGGTCGTCCCCCTTGATGCGGGTTGGAGCGATATTGGCTCATGGGCATCCCTGTGGGACATATGCGACAAGGATGACAATGGCAACACATTAACCGGAGACGTTATCGCTTTGGACACCACCGACAGTTATGTGATGGCCGAGGATAAGCTGGTCACCACCATCGGGGTTGAAGACCTGATCATTGTGGACACCAAAGACGCGCTTCTGGTGGCCCATAAGAATAAATCAGAAGATGTGAAAAAAATCGTTGATGA
>DRKK01000118.1 GCA_011051815.1 Sphingomonadales bacterium
CATGCTATCACAAATGCTATATTATTACAATTTGTTTAAAAATAGCGGGCCAGTCTGATCTGAAAAAAATCATCCCGGGACAGAGGATAAATAATATCCGTAATAGGCACGCCTAGAAAGAAACGGGCATCCAGCGATATTTTCCAGCTTTCACCAATACGACGACTGCCTTCAATGTTGATAAATTTTGACGAGCGTGTCATATCAAACATTGCCCCCATGAGAAGTTCCGTACTGTCCACATCATTAGCGGCCCAGCGCATACCCACGAACAAGTCATTCTGAAAAATGGTTGTCGCCAGACTTCCCCGGTCATCATAGCTATATTCTGCCAGAATTCCGATGTCTGAATCACCGCCGCCCAGACCATACAGGGTATATTCAAAACCGCCCGCCATGGCCCAGTAATCCGGCCCGAAGCCGGTCCGGCGAATAGCCTCGAACTTGATCAATATATCATCAAAGGTTCCCTGCAGATCCAGCCCGGTCTGGCCGATGAGGTTATAACGGGGAATGATGACCGGACTGCCCATGCCATCCACGCCCAAAAGATATTGGGCCTCGCGGCTGGTGCCCCGGAAATGATATAGCCCCACATCCACATTACCGATCACATGGGTCCAGCGCACCGCCCAGTCCGCATTCCATTTGCCGGAACCGGCCTCATATTGAGTTTGGGCATAATCAACAGGCAAAGGCAGGCGCAGGCGACCCTTGACACCGGGCAGACGCTGTTCCCGGAAATAAGTCATCACATAAACGGAAAAAACCCCCATAGGGCTGTCATAGGACAGGCTGGCCATGGGCTGGCCCAGTTTATCCTCCCGGTCAATATCTTCCAGACTGTCATCCTGATTGATAATATCCACCAGATGATTGGATTCCGTAACGCCCCAGAACAGCGTGTCTATGCCCACGGTCATTTGCAGACTGTCCAAGGTTCCGGTCCATTTAAGCTCCCGGATATCAAAGTGGCTGCGGCTTTTATCCTGCACATCGACCCGCCCGAAAGGCCGGAACATTATTTGAGAACTGCTGCTGTCCGAGACATATTCAAACAAAGGTTCCAGCGCGAAAGACACGGTCCAGTCCTCCTGCGCCGGGTCCATGGCCGATTGGGCAAAGCCGCGTGCCTCCATCTCGATATAGCCGGACAGGCTGAAATTACTGTCCTCGGTCAACATATCATCATAGGTTTCCGGACTTTGGGGTTCCGGGGGCGGTGCCGACACGAAGGCAGATTCCGCTTCTGCCACAGGTGGTGGTGTTGGAGGAGGAGGTGGCAGGGCCACAGGTTCCTGTATGGGGTCCGGCGCGGGCGGCGGCGTTGGTGGTGTTGGTGGCGGGGGCGCGGTCAGCTTAACCTGACGGGCCCATTCTGCGGCAGAGGTGGCCTTTATATCAAAGACCAGCCGATATTGCCGTCCATGGTCCGGTTTCAAAGTAAAGCTGTTATCAACTGTGGCCGGTTTGCGCAGGGAAATTCGCAAGCGAACAGACCCCTCATGGTCCTCGACGGTAATTTTATCCAGAACGCCGATCACCGCCGCTTTTCTGGCCAAGGCTCTCACCTCATCCATCCCCGGCGTTTCCCTCAGATCAATGATGATTTCTCTGGGGTTATCACGATAGCTGATCTGGTAGAAGGCAACTTCGCTAACTTCCAAGACCACCCGGGTCTTATCGGGATGAAGTCCGGTACGCACGTCAATGACCGATACTTCGGCTTGACTAGGCATTACCGTAAGCGCACAAAAGACCGACGTGAGCAGAAAGGTCTTTACGCCCTGCCGGCCCGCACTTTTTGCCTTTTGATGATATGGCCTATTTTTCGGCAATGTCGCCCTCTCAAGCTGTGATTTGCGATTCAAGTATAATTTATGGCAAATAAATCTCTAAAAGGGCCTAATTATCGGGCCAATTAAAATCTATCTTTAGACATTTTTTTCTAAAATTGTAAGTAATTACAGAGTCTTCCGACCCGCTTTACCTTTCATTAACCATAAATTCCCGGAACGCAAAAATAAAGCAAAAAGCCCGGCTAAAATAGCCGGGCCTGTGGAAACAGCGGAGACTCTGGCCCTTCCGGCCTATTTAGCCGTCTTTAATCTGCTTTTTGAGAAATTTTGTTCTTTAAGGCCGGTCCTGAAATCATAACGACTCCAAATAAGCCATGTTTTCTTGCCGGTCATAATATTTTCCATATACAGCTTGCTGGCCCGCCAATATTTATTCAGATATAATTTATAATCCGACAGGGTAAGAACTTTGAACAATTCCCCCCGGCGGTTATAAAATTCGGTTTTCATGGTCCGATATTCCTGGGTATCGATCCAGGATACCAGCTTGGTATAGCCTGATTTTGCATATTGGGGATAGGCCTCGACCACGAAACAGGTCATGGTGCCGCAGGGCTCATCCCGCAACCATTTATAATGATATTTACCCACTTCGCGTGAGGACATATCCTCATAGGCAAATTCACTACCCATAAAGGGGCCGGATTTATTGCTGGATGAAATCCGCTTGATCCGCCCCAGTGCCGGCAGGTAAATCCACTGATCATCAGGATCAAGGATTTTGGAATGGGTCAGAAACGCTGTGCCTTTAACATCGCGGGGGCTGTCAAAAATCACCAATGACTTGTCCCCCACTTTGGGGTCCGTCATCTCAAAAGTTTTTATTTTAAGTTTCCGGCGGCTCTCCCGGCCCTGACGATTGCTCAGAATCATTTGCAAAATGGCAACCGTATCCTGAAAACCCTCATCACGACGATCTACTTCTTTTGCAATAGCAAGACCTTTTTCTTCCGGCGTTTCCGCGTAAGCTGTCGATAAGGCAACAGAGCCGCCAATCAATAAAGAAAAGAAAATTCTCCTGAACAGGCTATGCATTTACTTTGTCCTTCTTTTTATCAAGATACAGCAGAATAACCGGCAGTAGCAGAAAATCCACCACCAGAGCCACCCCGATGACCAGAGCCGTTAAAGCCCCCATTTTTGAGTTCATGGAAAAATCTGACAACATTAGCGAGCTGAAACCCACGATCAACACCAGTGACGATACCCATAATGCGGTTCCGACCATGGAAAAGGCATAGCGTACCGCATCTTCAACATCCAGATTCTTCTCTGTCTTGCCCCGTCGATATTTGCTCAGAAAATGGACCGTACAGTCCACAATCAAGCCAAGAGCGGTCGCTGTAACACTGGCGGCAAACATACCCAGTTCGCCGTTAATAACCGCCCATATGGCAAAGGCCACAATCACCGGCATAATGTTGGGCACCAGACTGACCAGCCCCAGCTTAAAGCTCCGCAGGGCGACCACCAGACAGGCAGAGATAAGCAAGAAAGCGAGACCCGTACCCCAGAACATGCTGTCAAAGGTGCGCTTGGTCAGGAAGGCGAATATCAGATTAACACTGGTGCCGCCCCGCGATTGCATTTTCGGCGGTGCATTTTGCGCCAGCCAGTCCTCTGCCCTGTATTTCAGACTTTTCATGGCATCCGTATTGATATTGTCCAGGATGACCGTCAGGCGCGTAGCTGATTTACCCACATCAATCTGGTTATTCAGATCGAGGCCATAGGGCAATGACATCTCATAGAGCAGAAGATA
>DRKK01000119.1 GCA_011051815.1 Sphingomonadales bacterium
CAAGAAGAAACCGCGCTCCAAAAGCAAAGATGATCGTCAGGGGAGCCTGTTATGAGATTGATTGCCTGCTTTATTTTTGGCCTGTTGATGATTCTGCCGGCGGCGGCGGGTAATCGCCTTGGCCTGCCGGATCAGGTGACGCAGGGCGGTTTTTACGTGGGCAAGGTCACGCCGGGCAGTGCCCTGTGGCTGGGCAAGACAAAGCTGAAACTGACACCGAAGGGCTATTTTGCCTTTGGGGTAAATTGGCAACAGGAGGGTATGATTAAATTCCGCCTTGTTGACCCGGCGGGCGCGGAATATCCCCAGCGGTTACAGGTGATCAAACAAAAATATGATGTCCAGCATATCAATGGCTTGCCCAAAAAAATGGTCACGCCGCCCAAAGAGGTGCTGGCCAGAATCGCAGCGGATTCGGCGCGGGTGAAAAAGGCCCGGACTACGAATAGCCCCCGGCAGGATTTTCGGGGCCATTTTATCTGGCCGGTGCGGGGGCGGATCAGCGGGAGTTTCGGCAATCACCGCATCCTGAATGGCAAGCCTAAAAGTCCCCACACGGGCATGGATATTGCGGCCCCTAAAGGCACCCCGGTCAAGGCCCCGCTTGGCGGCGTTGTGACTATGGTCTCGGACCTTTATTATACGGGAAATACGGTGATCATTGATCACGGCTACGGGGTCAGCACCGTCTTTGCCCATCTGGACAAGGCTATGGTGCGCATGGGTCAGCATCTGACACAGGGGGAGCAGATCGGCACCGTCGGCGCCACCGGCCGCGCCACCGGCCCCCATCTCCATTGGGGTCTCAACTGGTACAAAGAACGCCTCAACCCGGCCCTTGTGTTGGGGGAGTAGGGACGATCCTGCCACCGAACCTTTCCCGGTATTCTTTGGGCGAAATTGACAGATGGCGGTGGAAGGTACGGCGCAGGACTTCGGGGCTGTGGAAACCGGCGGCATGGGCAATCTGATCCAGATTTTGGCTGGTTTCTTCCAGTGCGCGGCGGGCATGGTCCAGCCGGGCTTTTTCGATGAATTTTGCCGGGGACTGGCCTATATTGCGCTGAAAATGGCGCAGGAAGGTGCGCTCTGTCATATTCATTCGGTGGGCCAATTGTGAAAGCCGGTAATCGCCCTTTGGATGGGCCGCAATATGAAGGCATAGCTGGCCCAGAGGGTCATCTTCTGGCATATCCGCCATTTGAAAGCTGGAAAATTGGGATTGTCCACCGGGGCGGCGGTAAAATATAACCATTTGGCGAGCCACTTCCTTGGCCATTTCCGCGCCAAAGTCTTCCTCTATGAGGGACAGGGCCAGATCCATACCCGCCGTGACCCCCGCCGAGGTGATGACCTTGCCCTGCCGGATATAGAGGGCATCGGGGATGACCTGTAAACGCGCATTTTGTTTCTTTAGCCTGTCCGCATAGGCCCAATGGGTCGTGACCCTTTTGCCGTCAACCAGCCCGGCTTCTGATAGCAGAAAAGTTCCGGTACAGATGGAGATAATCCGTCGGACTCGCGCGGACTGTGCCTTTATAAAGGCGATGAGGGCGCGATCAGCACAGGCGGCGCGTGTGCCCCTGCCGCCGGAAATAATCAGGCTATCATAGCCCGCGAGGTCATATATCTTCTCCGTCATCATTGCCATGCCGCAAGTGGCGCGGCACAGGCTGCCTTCTGTGGACAGATAATGGATGTCATAGGCGGGCTGTTCGCGGATCTCGTTGACGCAGCTGAAAACCTGCGCGGGGCCGGTCACGTCAAGGATTTGAAACTGGTCGAAAAGCAGGAAGGCTATTTTTTTCATGGGGTGGCTCAAATAAGGAAGCGTTTAATGTCTCTGAGGGCGAAATAGATAATGCCGATCACCAGTATAAATTCGATGACGGCCCGGGGCCAATAGCCCAATATATTCATACTTAGCCAGGCCAGTGTGCCGCTGATGAACAGAATAACGACATAGACTATCCAGCTAAATTTATTGTTGCGCTGAAATTCTTTGAGCCACCGCCCCCGGTCAGAATTCCGCCATAGCCGCAAACCCATATAAAGGGCCAGCGCAAAAGTGACAAATTGCGACCCCACATATCTGAACTGGGCCGGCAGGGGCCAGAAAATAATAGCCAGCAGAATGATGACCATCAGAATTATGGCTGTTTTTTTCATGGATCGTACTTTGGTCATGGGCTTCTCATCTGTCTGTAACGCGATGGTCCGAGCCTATGACGCGGGGCGGCGGCGGTAAAGTATTTTGCGACCAAATGGCATAAATCGTGGGTAATATGTCATTTTCGCCAGAAACAAAGCTGTCATACTGGCCTTATCAACACACAGGAGAAAAGACATGTTTTCAATTGCCATAATTTTATTTGATGATTTTGAGGAACTGGATGCCATTGGCCCGTGGGAAGTTTTCCGGATGGCAGAGGAAGCATCAGCCGGCAAAATAAGCTGTGAAATGGTTTCGCTAGGCGGTGAAACGGTAACAGCTAAAAAGGGGATGCAGGTTCATGTGCCCAAAAAACTCACCTCTGACAGTGCCTATGACCTGATTCTTTTGCCGGGCGGTGAGGGCAGCCGGGCCTTGATTGCGGACGAGGGGATTCTTGATATGCTGCGAAAGGTGGCGGCCAGGGCCACCTGGGTGACCAGTGTCTGTTCAGGTTCACTGGTTTATGCCAAGGCGGGGATGCTGACGGGCCGAAAATGTACATCCCATCACGGTTGTCTTGATCTTCTGGCCCAGCTCAGCCCCACCAGCGATGTCATTCAAAACAGCCGTTTTGTTCAGGATGGTAATATAGTCACGTCTGCCGGGGTATCGGCGGGTATTGATATGGCATTATGGCTGGTGGGACAGGTTATCACGCCTGATTTTGCCCGTGAGGTTCAGCATAATATTGAATATTATACGGCCCCGCCCTACGGCGATTGACTATTTTATGTGCCTGAAATTTAAGCTTTGAGGGTGCGGCTTGCCACATAAGTTCGCATGCCATAGTCTTGACAGATTGTCTGGTTAAAGTGCTTTCCGAATAAAGTAATCTGCTAACATATTGTTATTTCAAGGTAATGTAAAAATATTGATACATTCTCCAGAAATTGGCATAGTTTGTGTATTACGCTACCCTGACAGGAAAATACCTGTCTGGTGACTAATAAAAGGAGAGAAACGTGACCATACGGACAAAGGCATTATTGACAACATTACTATTCGCCGGAACTTTGAGCGCCGCCATGCCCGCATGGGCCGAAGAAGGCAGTTTTCTGGGCGGGGAAATCAGCGCCAATATTTCCATGCTCAATGATTACCGGTTTCGCGGTGTATCACTGAATGATGAGGGCTTTGCCATTCAGGGTGGCTTTGACTGGTCCCATGAAAGCGGTTTTTATGTGGGGACATGGGCCTCAAATATTTCAGATTTCAACGGGGCGTCCATCGAATCAGATTTTTACGGCGGCTA
>DRKK01000120.1 GCA_011051815.1 Sphingomonadales bacterium
TCGCCCAGAACCGCCGCCGTTTTATAGGCCTCCGGCAATATCCCCAGCGCCAGATATACTTCGGTCAACCGGTGCAGGGCCTCCGGCACATGGCTGGTGGTCTGATATTTCCGGATCACATTGGTAAAACGGCCAATGGCGGCAAAATACTCATCCTTTTTCTGGTAAAAACGACCAATTTTCATTTCCTTGCCCGCCAGATGGTCCCGGGTCAGGTCAATCTTCAGCTTGGCATCCGCCGCATATTTTGAGAAGGGATAACGGCGCACCACTTCGCTGAGTGACGCCATGGCCAGCTCGGTTTCCTTCTGATCCCGGCGAATATCAGCGATCTGCATATAATGGCAAATCCCAATCAGGTAATAGGCATAGGCCGCATCCTTATTGCCCGGATGAAGCGAGACAAAGCGTTCCGCCGCCAGAATGGCCTCATCCAGCTTATTGGCCTTGAAATAGGAATAGGCCGACATCAATTGTGACCGCCGCGCCCAGGATGAATAGGGATGCTGACGCTCCACTTCGTCAAAAGCCACAGCAGAGAATTTATATTGTCCCTTGTTAAGATAACCAAGGGCATTGTCATAAAGTTCCGTAACGCTAAGTTCCTGATATTTCAGCCGATCCGTACCTGAACAGCCACTAAGCAGGCCCACAGCCACAACAGAAAACAGCAACGGTTTCAAATTTTTTACCGTTTTAAATATACTATGTATCAAAACCATTCTTGTCCTATTTTATACGTTTTTTTGGGGCCATAGACCCGAATCTGGCGGACTATAGCACGCCAAACCCGTAAAGAGCCAACCCAATTATTTAAATTTGGCCTCCTCTTTATCAGATACCAAACAAATTGGGAATTAATATGGCAAAAAAGCAGGCTTTATTGATATTCCTTGACAGGACGCCATCTAGACCCCACATATGTTATGTTATTACAGCAACCCCTGAATGATGGTTATGTTCAAGAATATGCGTAAAATATTTATACTGGTTTTTTGGGCAGGCATCCTGTTCGCCCCCCTGTCGGTGGCACAGGCAAAATCCTTGAAAGTAATCGCCACAATCAAGCCACTATATTCGCTGGTGGCCAATGTCATGGGTGATGTGGGCCAACTTGATTTAATGGTATCGGGTGGATTGGACCCCCATATTTACCGGTTGAAACCGTCCAATATCCGCCAAATTCATAATTCAGACGTTGTCTTTTACATTGACCCTGATCTGGAAATTTTCCTGAAACGGATTTTCAAACGCAAATATAATAATTTCACAGCGGTTCCGCTGGCGCAGGCAAAGGACATGCATTTGATCCCCTACCGCACCAGTAAAATTTGGTATCAGGACACAGACAACCCAAAAGAAACCCCAAAAGACAGCCCGCAAGACCTGCATATATGGCTTGACCCGGCAAATGCCCGGCGGATGGTTCGGGTCATTGAAGAGACTCTGTCGGAATTGGACCCGGCCAACAGCCTGACCTATATCCGCAATGCCCAGAAAACCATTGCCCGGCTTTACCGGATGGAAGAAGACATCCGCGAACAATTGCGCCCGTTTCGCAAAAATCCCATGATCGTCTATCACGACGCTTTTCAATATTTTGAAAAGGCTTTCGGCCTGAAAAGTATCGGCGCGATTATCCTGAAATCAGACCAAACCCCGAGCGTCAAACATATCAGGGCATTGAAAAGGCTGGCCAGAACAAAAAATGTAACCTGCGTTCTTGGGGCTCCCGGTGCCAATCCGCGCATAGCCACCGTGGTCATGAGCGACACAGATGCCGGGTTCAGTATTGTCGACCCCCTGGGCCTCTATCTGGACAAATCAACAAACCTGTATTTTGATATGATGCATGAGATGGCCCAAAGCATTGTTGATTGTCAGGATGACGACAGCCTGTCAGAAGATTTGAATGCCCTGAAGAACCCGCCTAAAAAGCATAATCCTTAAAGGCATAATCAATATTTCCGCCCCATCCGCCGTCACTTTCGGGCGTATGGTATTTTTCCAGCATTTCCTCGGCTATGGTCTGATTGCGCTCCAGAATGGTCAAGAGCGGATTCAGGAAAATACGTTCGTCCTCGCCGGTACTGCTCAGCTTGGCGCGCCGTTTCAGGCCATCCGATGACAGGGCAACCATCTGTTGTGCCACATCCCGCACCGTGCCATTACGAAATGGGGTGGCCAGCGCCTGAGCCGGCACTTTGGCCCGCAGATATTCATGCTCCTCATGGGTCCAGTCCTTGATCATATCCCATGCGGCGTCCAGACTTGTCTGGTCATAAAACAGTCCGGTCCACAGGGCGGGCAACGCACAAATCCGGTTCCATGTACCGCCGTCAGCCCCGCGTACTTCAAGAAATTTCTTCAACCGCACTTCGGGGAACAGGGTGCTCATATGATCTTCCCAATCCTGCATGATCGGTTTATGTCCCGGATAGCCCGGCAATTCCCCGCGCATGAAATCCCGGAAAGACTGGCCCGCCACATCAATATATTTTCCGTCCCGATAGATAAAATACATGGGCACATCCAGCACATGATCCACATAGGCCTCAAACCCCATACCCTCCTCAAACACAAAGGGCAGGATGCCGCAGCGGTCCGGGTCCGTATCGGTCCAGATATGACTGCGGTAACTCAAGTAACCATTGGGTTTTCCCTCAGTGAAGGGAGAGGCGGCAAACAGAGCGGTTGCGATGGGCTGCAAGGCCAGTGACACGCGGAATTTCTTGACCATATCCGCCTCACTGGCGTAATCCAGATTGACCTGAATAGTCGATGTGCGCAACATCATATCGAGGCCCAGATTGCCCTTCTTCGGCATATAGTTAAGCATGATACCGTAACGACCCTTGGGCATAATCGGCACATCTTCGCGGGCCGTATTGGGGTTAAAGCCCATGCCCAGAAATCCAATACCCAGCTTGTCACTGACAGCCTTGGCCAATTTCAGATGACTCGCCACCTCACCGCAGGTTTCATGCAAGGTCTTGCGCATGGCCCCGGAAAGCTCCAACTGTCCCCCCGGCTCCAACGTCACCGACTGGCCGTCTTTGAGCAGGCCGATAAGCGTATCCCCCTCCATCATGGGGGCCCAGCCAAATTCCTGCATGGCGGTCAGGATGGCATATATACTCCGCGCGCCCGCATAGGGAACGGGACGCAGACTATCGACGCAAAAGCCGAATTTCTCATGCTCGGTCCCGATGGACCATGCACTTTCCGGCTTGGAGCCGGCGGCAATATAATCGATGAGCTGTTGCTTGTTTTCGATGGGCTGTGCGTTTTTATCTGACATATTTATATTCGCTGTTTTTTTGCTACAAGTGGGACATGTGGGGGACTATGGATATAATGTCAATACACCGCCTGAAACTTTATACCCAGTGAGTTTTTCCAGAAAGCTCATGCCCAGCAGGGAATAGTCCAGCCCCTTTGGCAGAACAGAGCCGTTGATATTATGCAGCCTGATTGGTCCAAGCTCTATGGTTGACAGACGCACCCGCGCCCCGTAGGCCACGCCGTTGGCGGTGCTATAGGGCATGTCATAACTCAGACTGTCAACGGGTAGACCAATGGCCCGGGCGTCTTTACGGGTCAGCGCCACATCGGTCGCACCCGTATCCACCATAAAAAGCACATCTGCCCCGTTTACCTTGGCCCGGACAAAATAATGGCCGCTCATATCCGCCCGGTAGCTGATACTACCGCCGTCATTAATGCCCTTTGCCGTGTCCAGTTCACCGCCAAGGCGGCCACCCCCCGACCAGACACTATAGCCCAGCGCCAGCACCCCAAATATGATCACCCATGTGGCCATATGACGCAGAGCAAGCCCCGGCGAGCTGCTCACATGGGCCCAAAGCCCGGCCCCGACAAAGGCCAGCAACAGCCCGTCATAGAGTAACCCGCCCGTATTATCCCCGATGTTGCGCCCCGCCGGCATCAGCCAAACCACAAGGATCAAGACAAACAGAACGGCGATAATGCCGATCAGAAATATTGAGAAACGCGATTTTCTGCCCGGGGGTCGATGAGGCTGTTGGTCATCGGGGGGGCGGTTATCCGGACGTGGTCCCCATGGGGATGGTGGTTCATGATCATTCATATACAATAGTATAGAGACTAAATTGATTGATAAAAGACCTGAAATTAATCTTTTATTGGTATAGAAGATTAAATATGAACAGTCTAAACCAATTAAGCAGACAGAAAGTATGAAGCAGCTATTTGTATTTTTTGCCGTGATCTGGACGGCCCTATTGGCCCTTCCGGCACAGGCGGCGCCCTGCTCCAATCCACCGGGATGGGTGCCGGACAATCTGGCTGAATTGCTGTTTGAGCATCACCTCTGGGCCACGGAAGTCCTGCCGCCCGACCCTAATGACCCCAGACGGCTTAATCTATGTCACGCGGACTTATCCGGTATGGATTTGTCCCAAGTGGACCTGTCTTTTGCCAATTTAAGGATCACCCGCATGGTCAATACCAATTTTCAGGGGGCCAATCTTGACGGGGTGTCTTTTGACGGGGCCTATATTGATGACAGCAATTTTGAAGCAGCCCGAATGTCACGAACTCGCTTTCACAAGGTAGAGATCACCAACAGCCGCTTTGCCCATGCCATCATGAACCATGCGCGGTTTTCGGACACAAAAATATTTGCCAGCGACCTGACCGCCGCGCGTCTTGAACGCGCTAAATTCCACCGGACAATGCTCACCGTCCTGACCCTGCAGAATAGTGACCTGAATCGAGCTGAATTTATCGAAAGCCCCCTGAGGGATGTTGACTTTTCCGGCGCGGCACTGGGCCAGACCGTCTTTGTCAA
>DRKK01000121.1 GCA_011051815.1 Sphingomonadales bacterium
CAACAAAATTGGCGTCCCCCTGAATAAAGAACCGGCCATATTCTGTCGGCCATTCCTGCCGCAACATGGCATTGACCGTCCATTTCGGCGAAAGAGGGAGTTGCTGATCAAAATTTTGTCCGAAGATAGGAACATCCTTTGCCAATGTATCAAGATAACTGGCGCCTAGTTTAAATGTTGTGCCCTCAAAAGGTTCCACAACAAATTCAACCTCGCCGCCATAAACGCGGGCATCAACATTGAAGACAAGATTGGTCAGGTCCGGCGTAAATACAGCCGCCTGATAATCATTATAGTCATAATAGAACCCGGCGGCATTAATCCGGGCTTTCCCTTCAAATGTCGTCAGCTTGATACCGGCTTCATAGTTGGTCAGTATTTCCTGTGAAAAGGGAACGTCGGCAATAGAGAAGTTTGCCGCAATCGAGGCATTAAAGCTCCCGGCCTTATTGGCACGCGTTACCCCGGCATATATAAGGATATCGGCATCCGGGGTATATTCCACTTGCGCCTTGAACGAGACCGCGCTTTGATCAAGGCTGGTAAGGTCACCGGCATTTTCTTTGGTAAATCCGGTATCCTGTACAGAACCCGGCAGAACAAAACCATTTGCCACGCAGCCCCCGGCAACCTCTTCAAAACAGTTGCCGTGAAATTCAAAATCTTTCTGGTCCCGGGTCCAGCGAATACCGCCAATCAGCTTGACCTTGTCGGAAATGGCGTAATCAACCTGGCCAAAGAAAGCATAACTGATCGTATTGAGTTTAAACGGATTTTGATTATTCGCCCCAAATGAAAATGGTGCCGATGGAATTGTGGATGAATCAAACCCGGTAATAAAATCGCCGTTAATCTTGAGAAAATAGCTCCCGACCTGCCAGTTCAACCGGTCTCTTTCGCCGGACAATCTCAGCTCCTGTGAGAATTGATATGATTTCTGGTCCGATGTAAAGTCACCATGAACGACTGCGGACGTATCGCTGTCTTCATCATAGGCCTTGTCAATATGCTTGTAATCTGAAATTGAGGTAAAGGTCATAGTCTCAAAATCATGCTTGATTTCCAGCAGGGCGCCATAGCTTTCCCGCTTAAAGAAACTTGGATTGAAATTACCGCTGAAGGAATCCCCCGTGGCCGGCGCCCCGAAACAATTCTGCTGACCCTCGGCCACGACCTCGCCCAGAAACAGGGTGCAATATTGGTCATATTCCGCCTGATTGACCGGGGGGCGCCCGAGCGGAAGCGCATTGGCGTCAAACAGGAGGTCATTAACCCCCGGCACGCCAATGTACCCCGGCCCCTGAACCTTGAAATCCCTTCCATATGTCCCTGTAAAAAGTACCTCTGTCATGTCCGAAGGTTCAAAAAGCAGCCGGGCGCGGACATTCAAGCTATTTGCATTGGACTGATCCGGCCCCGAGAAATTCTTGACGAAGCCATCATGTCGGTTGTAGACAACCGCCAAACGACCATACAGGCTGTCTGACAACGGCCCGCTGATAGCGCCTTCGCCGCGCACCTGATTATATGAGCCATAGGTGAGTTCGCCGTAACCTTCAAATTCTTCTGACGGACGTTTGGAGATAAGATGAATTAGCCCGCCGGTGGAATTGCGGCCAAAGAGCGTACCCTGTGGGCCGCGCAATACTTCGATCCGTTCCAGGTCAAACATTTGACTGCCGACCCCCCCGATGAAACTGTTATAAGCGCCATCCTGAAATATGGCATTTGGCGATTCCTGATGGTCGATAAAATCATTCTGACTTACCCCCCGGATGGTCACGAGGGTAATTGTCGGTGTCCCCCCCAAATCAGCAATCATTAAATTAGGCGTTTGCTGATTAATTTCGCGAACGCCGGTATAGCCAAGCTCCTTCATCTGATCGCCCGACAATGCCGTGATGGAGATCCCGACATCCTGAATATTCTCCGACCTCTTTTGCGCGGTTACGACTATTTCATCCAATACGGACTGCGCGCTTGCAGGCGTATTATTCACCGCCGCCGCAATAATGACCGCCGATACTGAATTAAGTATATTTTGTTTGAATGCCGTTTTCATGGTCCGTCCCTTAGTTTTTCTAATTAATATTTTCAATTTTAAAAATAAAGTCTTCAAAAATTTTATTGAATTTCCGGTGATATTCCCAAAACATCATATGCCCGCCAAAAGACTCAATGCGGCTGTTCGGGGTGTGTTTCGCAAGATAGTTTCTTGCCGTATCGGCCCAATGGTCAGCGACGACATATAATGACGGCATGGCTTCATCTATCTTTCCGGCCTCTTCGAGATAATTGGAGAACATCCCCGCCGCCAGATAGTTTGAGGCGACCCAGCCCGGCGAAATGAGGGATTGATCAACTATCCAGCTTGTCAGTTCGCTATCCGCATTCTGAACGATCAGCACATCTTCGGTAAAGCGGACCAGAAATTCACGCCGTTCTTTCACGGTTTGAATAGCCTGATACATATGGGCGATCTCATATATATTTCCCTCTGTCCAGTCACCTTCAATACCGGTCATGGGGGTTGGGGAAAGATCTATACAAACATGCCCCCTTATGCTGTCTGTGCCATTATCCCTGATAAACTGCCACATGGTCAGGCAGCCGAATGACCAGCCGACAAGAATTGGCCGGACGACAGATAAATGCGCCATGAGCTTTGCCAAATCTGCTGCCTGGGTGACATAGTCATTGCCGGATATGGTAACAGTAGAGCGACCATGACCGCGCGGATCAAACGAGATCACACGATAGTTTCCGGAAAAATAATCAAATTGATGTTCAAAGACCTTTGTCGTGAATGTCCAGCCCGGGACAAGTATGATCACCTGCCCCTCGCCAATATCTTCGTAGTAGATATCTACCCCGTCTTCTACTTCCAGATAGCCACTGGTCAGTTGTTCAGATGCTTTCACTTATGTCTTCCCTTGTCTTTAAAATAATTGGAGCCATATTCCGAAACCAAAAAATTTATTGATTTTTTATTTATATCCAACAATAGTAATAGTAGAGAAAATCCTGATGCGGCGTTATCCCGGATGCGCAAAACAGACAAGAAGAAAGATGTTTATATGCCCTCTCTGCCAGCCAACTATCCAGATTGCGCAAATTGGGCAACGGTGTCCGAAAGCACATTCCATGATATTGACCAGCAGGCCGCCTGCCTGACTGATTACGGTCAGAAATACCAGCAAATGAGTGCGGGAAGATACGAGGGCTGGTTCAAAACGGTTCTGCTGGGATCATATCTGGGCCTTTATTTTGAAACCTTCAATCAGGATCTGGACCAATGGGGCGCGACACCGGATGATCACTATGGCATCATGTTTTTGACGGATGATTCAAACTCATGCCGTCTTGGGCAGAAGCATTTTGACAGAGACTCTGTTGTTTATCTTACACCGGGCGCCGAATTTGATTTTCACTCAAAGTCAGACGCCCGATTCTGCGTTGTAAATATTGAAGCCCGGGCCTTTGAACAATTTCTTGCACCATGTCTTATGGAAAGTGGCTTTGCAAATCGCCAGATGACCGGCACTTTCTTTGAACATAATACCGCCCGGGCAAAGATGCTCCGCCTTCTGGTGTTTCAGGCTCTGGAGGTCGCCGCCGGTTTCAAAAACGATGCTGCCGGCAAGGCTGCTGTCTTGGGGATTCAAATGTCGATTGCCAGTGCCTTTGCCGGTTACCTGTCCAGTATCTGGTTGCAAAATTCGGCACATAACCAGATTTTATCCAGGGAGAATAAAGGATTGGCTTTTCGGGCGCGCCAGCATATTCGTCACTCACGCGGTGTTTATGTTGCCGTGGACGAACTTGCCCTTGAGCTTGGCGTTTCCCGGCGTAGTCTGGAATATGCCTTCCGCACGCAATTTGATAAAAGCCCGGCTGAATATATTCGAATGGTCCAACTCAATGAAATTCGTTCTGCCCTTTTGAGCCGGAAAAATACAGACCGCAGCATCGGTGATATCGCCGCAGAGTTGAATATCTGGCACTTGAGTAGACTGGCCCAAAACTATCAAAAATTATTTGGTGAATTACCTTCAAAAACCAGGATCTGTAGACATTAGAGCTTCCCAAAGGGATAGCGATGTGATTCACTCTTCTTTTTGAGTAGAATTATCATGCGTAAAGAGCGTTTTGTTATCAATGATCGAATGGTGCCTTATTGAGTCTCTTGTTCCGGGCACGGAGCGGGGCCTGATATAGCCGGATTGTTTAACTTCACAAGCCACAAAAAGCCCCCCTCCTTATGTAAAGCGTGGTGATGGAATTGGGTGAGTAATCCCGTCTCTTGTATAACAGGATTTTCGGGCTTTATTCTGAGGATGATATGTGGCCTCCTGATAAGTTAACACCGGGGTTACACAGGCATCGGAATGCTCAAACAAATCTTCCCAGTATTTTCGAGGATGCGTGGCAAAAATATTTGTGAGAATTTTTATTTGCTCCGGCCAAAGGTCTGAATCATTTTGACCTCCAAAATCAGTAATATTAAGCCCAAGAATGTTTAACATCTCACGATAAAATTTTTCTTCCAGACACCCCACGGCCATAACCCCCCCGTCCGAAGTTTCGTAACAGCGATAATATGGGTGGCTCCCGTCCAGCAAATTTGCCTCGCGCTGTGTTGTCCAGAGATTCATGCTTTCCAGTGAATGGGCAATCCCCATCATG
>DRKK01000122.1 GCA_011051815.1 Sphingomonadales bacterium
ATGCGGCGGCTCCCGGCCTGTTCGGGGAGACTCTGGAAAAGACGCCATTGCTTTCGCTGGATACGGATGAAGCATCAGCTGTAAATAAAATCATTAATGCGGGGGGGCATAGTGACCTTGTGGTTGTTGAACGTCAACTGAATGACAAGGGTAAATTACGAGCGGAGATCGTCGTTGATGATGTGCGGAATCTGCAAAATTTTTTCGCCAAAACTTCTTTTGATGGCGGGTGGCGTATTGCGATCATTGACAGTGCTGATGAAATGAACCGGGCGGCGGCCAATGCCTTGTTGAAAATTCTTGAGGAACCGCCCAAGAATGTTTTGCTTATCCTGCTGGCCCATGCCCCGGGCAAGCTTTTACCCACAATCACATCGCGCTGCCGCAAATTAAAACTGGGGCCATTGCCGTTAAATATAGTTGGCGAAATTCTGGCCCGGCATTATCCGGACCTTTCCGAAGATGAAATAAACGGTTATGGCATATTGAGTGACGGCAGTCCTGGTTATGCCATGAAACTTGCGGAACATGAGGGGCTCGAGCTTTATATCCAGATTCTGGAGATACTATCAACCCTGCCTATACTGGATGTGCCAAAGGCCCACAAGCTGGCGGATAGCCTGAGCGCCAAGAAGGTTGAAACCAAATATATTTTGTTTGGCGAGCTTCTGACCAGCTTTATAAATCGGCTGATCCGCCATGTTGCCGCCCGCAATAATGGTGATATAAGCCCGGTTAAGGCCGTGCTAAGCGGCGAATTGGACCTTATGGAACAGCTGGGTCAAAGAATAACTCTTGATCAGTGGGCTGGCTTGTGGGAAAAGATAATCCTCAAAATGGGCCGGGTTAATCTGGATCGCAAGCAAGTTATCCTCAATATCCTGACCCTGATAAGTCAAAGACTGCATTAGGGTATTTTTTAAATGACGGCAAAACCAAGTTTTTACATCACAACCCCCATCTATTACGTGAATGACATCCCCCATATCGGCCATGCCTATACCACGCTGGCCTGTGATGTTATGGCGCGTTTTAAGCGGCTGGATGGTTTTGAGGTCATGTTCCTGACCGGCACCGATGAACATGGGCAAAAGGTGGAGAAATCCGCCGCCGCCAAGGGCAAAGACCCTCTGGAATTCTGTGACGAAGTTTCCCAACGCTTTCGGGATTTGGCAGAATTTATGAATTTCTCCAACGATGATTTCATCCGCACCACGGAGGAACGCCACAAAATAAGCTGTCAGGCCCTGTGGCGCAAGCTGGAGGAAAGCGGTAATATCTATCTGGATAAATATGCCGGATGGTATTCGGTCCGGGATGAGGCCTATTACGCAGAAAGTGAGCTGAGTGAAGGTGAGGGCGGTGAAAAGCTGGCACCAACCGGTGCGCCCGTGGAATGGGTGGCGGAAGAAAGCTATTTCTTTAAACTGTCCGCATGGGAAGATGCCTTGCTTGACTGGTACGAACAACTGCCGGAGACTGTCCTGCCTAAAAGCCGCAAAAATGAGGTTAAAAGCTTTGTAGAGGGCGGATTGCGGGATTTATCCGTCTCCCGTACCAGCTTTTCATGGGGCATTCCGGTGCCGGGAAATGACAAGCATATCATGTATGTCTGGATTGATGCGCTGACCAATTATCTGACGGCGGCGGGCTATCCCAATGTGGACAGTGACATATTTCAGAAATTCTGGCCTGCGGATATTCATATGGTGGGCAAGGATATTGTCCGCTTTCATGCGGTTTATTGGCCCGCCTTCCTGATGGCCGCCGGGATTGAGCTGCCAAAGCGGGTTTTCGCCCATGGCTGGTGGACCAATGAGGGCCAGAAGATTTCCAAGTCCCTTGGCAATGTGATCGACCCTTTTGATATTGTCGCGGAATTTGGCCTTGATCAGGTGAGATATTTCCTGATGCGGGAAGTGCCCTTTGGCAATGACGGTGATTTCTCCAGAAACGCCATGATTAACCGGATCAATTCCGACCTGGCCAATGACCTTGGCAATCTGGCCCAGCGGTCACTGAGCATGATTTTCAAAAATTGCGATGGGCAGATTCCCGAGGTTGGAGCCTTTACGGCGGAAGATGAACAGATTTTGTCTCAGGCAGATGGTCTGTTGCCTCAAGTTCGTGAATTGATGGAACGCCAAAGCATAAACAAGGCCCTTGAAACGATCTGGAAAGTGGTATCGGACTGCAATGTCTATTTTGCCGGGCAAGAGCCTTGGGCTTTGAAGAAAACGGACCCGGAGCGTATGGGTACGGTGCTTTATGTGACTGCCGAAGTAGTGCGTCAAATCGGGATTCTGATCCGGTTCGTCATGCCGGATTCGGCGGATAAACTGCTGGATCAGATCATGGTCGCCGATGACAAGCGCGGCTTTGATAATCTGGGGATAGCAGGGCGGCTCACATCCGGTGTGGCCCTGAATAAGCCGGAAGGCGTTTTCCCCCGCTACGTGAAGGCGGACGCATCATGATTGTTGATAGCCATTGCCATCTGAATTACGGCACCATGATGGAGGATATGTCCGGCGTTATGGCACGGGCTAAATCGGCGGGCGTTGAGACCATGCTGGCCATTAATGCCCGTCTTAGCGAATTTGATGATGTTCTGGCTGTGGCGGAAAAATATGACCATGTTTTTGCCACCGTCGGCAGTCATCCCCATGAAGCCGAGAAAGAACCGGATGTACAGACTGAATTTCTGCTTGAGAAAGCACAACATGCCAAGGTGGTTGGCATCGGCGAAAGCGGTCTGGATTTCTTTTATGAATATGCGCCGCGTGATCTTCAGGAAGCCAACTTTCGCGCCCATATTGCGGCCTCCCGGGACAGCGGCCTGCCGCTTATTGTTCATGCCCGTGAGGCAGATGATGACTGTACGCGGATTTTACAGGATGAAATGGGGAAGGGGGCCTTCCCGGCGGTTATCCATTGTTTCACCGCCAGCCGCGCCTTTGCCGAGGCCAGCCTTGAAATGGGTTTTTATATCTCCATCTCCGGCATTGTGACCTTTAACAGCGCCAAAGATCTTCAGGAAACCATGAAGATCATCCCGTTGGACCGGCTGTTGATTGAAACGGATGCACCTTATCTGGCCCCTGTGCCAAAACGGGGCAAACCTAATGAGCCATCCTATGTGAAATATACCGCCGAGTTCCTGTCCAACCATCTGGATATTCCCTATGCGGATTTGGCGACGGCAACTACGGATAATTTTTATCAGCTTTTCTCAAAGGCAACGCGGCCATGAAGGTTACTATTCTGGGATGCGGAACCTCTACAGGTGTGCCAAAAATTGGCGGGAAATGGGGCGTCTGTGACCCTGACAACCCCAAGAACCGGCGCAGAAGATCATCAATCTTTGTGGAAAGTCAGGACGCGAAAGTCTTGATTGATACAACGCCGGATTTGAGGGCACAGTGCCTTGATGCCGAAATTACCCATATTGACGGTGTGCTCTATACCCATGACCATGCGGACCATACCCACGGCATAGACGACCTGCGGGCCATCGCCCATATCATGAAACGGCGGGTAGAGGCCTATAGTAATGAACAGACACTATCGGTTTTAAAAAGGCGGTTTGAGTATATTTTTGAAAGCCGGGAAGGCTATCCCGCTATCTTAAACAGTAACGTCATTGGCGCGGAAAGTTTTAATATCGGATCGTTGGCCATTCAACCATTTGATCTTACCCACGGCAGGTCAATTAC
>DRKK01000123.1 GCA_011051815.1 Sphingomonadales bacterium
GCTCTTCCGATCTGACGCCATAGAAGATATTTTGATTGATCTTGATAATGCTCATATAGATGACGAGGAAGTATCGGTTGAACGGCCGGCGTCCAATGTCATAGATGCCCGCCACCGGTGGGGGGGTATGCGTCAATGGGTCACCGCGGCGGCCGCCGTGGCGGCGATGATCATGCTGGTGTTTGGCACCCGTGAAATTTCAATGCCCGAGGTGGCGGTACAGGAATATGCTACGGCTGTTGGGGAGCAAAAGCTGATCACCCTTGCAGATGGCTCCATGTTGCGGCTTAACACCAATTCTAAAGTCAGGGTCATGTTTGAGGATAAAGTCCGCCGGACTGAACTGGCTTATGGTCAGGTTGTCTATAGCGTGGCAAAGGATGCGAACCGGCCATTCCTTGTGGGCCTTGGGGACAGTCAGGTGCATGTGGTCGGGACGGTCTTTGACATCCTGCGCCATAAAAACAAGGTTAGAGTTACCGTGGCCGAGGGGGTGGTTGATGTGGTTCCCGCAACGGAAAAGCAAACATCACCCCGGCGGGAAATTGTCCGGCTTCGGCGTGGGGCGCAGCTCGTCCATAACGAAGGCACCACAAACACCAATGTGACGAAAGTTAATCCGGCGGTTGTCATGGCTTGGGAAAATGGTTATCTTGAATATGACGAAGCCAGACTGGCCGATGTGGTGGATGATTTAAACCGTTATTTCCCTACACCAATCCATGTTGTTGGTCAGGCCCGAGAACTGCGTTTTTCCGGGGTTGTGAGAACGACCGATGAACAGGATGCATTGCTTGTCTTGTCTGAGGGACTGCCGGTTTATATAGAAAAAAGCAATGGCGAGATATTTTTAAAGTCCGGCGCGAACGGCAAAGAATACTGAGCCTTATAAAAAGAAGTATTTTGTATGCGGCGTGGAAACAGACTGATATTTCTGGTCTCTTTTTTTATATTCTTAAATTTTCTGACATGCCGGGGCATGGCGGGGAGTGCGCATGATTATGATGTGGAACCCGCCCCGATTGCCAAGGCGCTGGTAACATTTGCCAAACAGTCTGATATTTCCATCGTTCGGCCCCGCCTATCTTACCGGGATGGCAAAACCAATGCCATCAAAGGGCATTATACGTTGGAACAGGGGCTATCGCGCCTTCTGAAAGGCACCGGTTTTACCCATAAAATTTTATCGCCTACAGCGGTTAAAGTGATCAGGCTGCCCAGATATTTCCCCGCTTCGGGTGACCAATCAGGGTCAGATAACTATCAGTCGCCGATCATTGAAGAGATTGAGGTTTCCGCAACCCGGCGGACGGATTTTGCCGAAAAACTGCCCTATTCCATGTCGGTTATTTCCGGTGCGGCACTGGACCGCTTGCGCGGCGGATCAACCAATGATGCGGTCTATAAGATTGCCGGCCTGTCAGCGACTAATCAGGGGGAGAGCCGTAATAAGATTATCATCAGGGGCCTGTCCGACGGGTCTTTTTCGGGCCGGACACAGGCCTTGGTGAGTACATATCTTGATAATTCCCGCATGATCTATAACGCGCCGGAACCCAGTTTTAAGCTGCTGGATATTGCCAGTATCGAGGTGCTGAGGGGACCACAGGGAACGCTATATGGCTCCGGGTCACTGGGCGGGATTTACCGGGTGGTGACCCACAAGCCTATGTTTGATCGTTATGAAGGTGATATTTCTGCCACCTATAAAGTAACACACGGCGGGGCCGCCTCTCAGGAATATACCGCCATGCTGAATGTTCCGGTGATAGAGGGCCGTCTGGCCATGCGCGGGGTGGCCTATTATGAGGAAGATGGTGGCTATATCGATGATGTTCGCCTTGGGCTGGATAATGTGAATGATAGCGAGCTTTATGGGGGGCGTTTTGCGATCAGTTTGAATGTCGTCGAGTGGCTGACCCTGACCGCAGGTATTAATTTTCAGCATCAGATAGACGATGATACCAATTATTATGACGGGGCTTTGAAGCCCCTTAACCGTGATAATTATTTGCAGGAACCACGGTATGATTTGCTGAAACATGGTTATTTTAATCTGGATGCCGATTTTTCATGGGCGGATCTGGTGACGAATGTTTCGTGGCTGGACCGGGATCTTGATAATTTCTTCGATGGGACGCTGGCGGTGAAAAAGCTGTCGAATCTCCCCCAAATTCCAAGCTCTTTTGAGGATGACAGGCATATTAAAACCATCAGCAGTGAGACCCATCTCAGTTCCAAGGGTGGGGGTAAATTTGAATGGCTCGCCGGTTTTTTCTTATCCCACCGCCGTGAAAATCTGGTGGCCAGCTTTGTGACGCCGGGGTCTGCTGAATTTGCCGGATATGGTCCGACGGATACGCTTTACCGGGAAGAGTTGACAGAAAAACTTGATGAAATCGCCGTCTTTGGCGAGGCCACTTATTTTCTGTCCGAACGTTTTGCCGTGACCGGCGGGTTGCGGTGGTTCCATTATAATAATACGGCGGTATCTTTTCTGGATGATGTGGGGATTGGAAATATTACTGAGGCCACGGGCCGTCAGCGAAAAAATGGCGTGGCGCCGAAATTTACCCTCAGCTTTTATGCCAATGATGACAGATTATATTACCTTCAGGTGGCGGAAGGCTACCGGCTCGGCGGGATCAATTTCAAGGGGCCGACGGAAATCAACACGGATGACGAC
>DRKK01000124.1 GCA_011051815.1 Sphingomonadales bacterium
ACATAATTTTCTTGAAAAATCTTGATAACGGCAGACCGAACGTGCAGGTGATTTCCTTGCCGTCATCACAGTCATATAATGACATTACAATGACCTCTGCACGGCCAATCAGATTCTCGACAGGCACATAGCCAACCTTTGACAAAATACGGCTATCGGCGGAATTATCACGGTTATCCCCCATGGCAAAAAAATGCCCCTCTGGAACCTTATAAACCGGCGTATTATCAAGACGGCCAAAGTCTGTTCTTTCCACGATTTGATAGGCACGCCCTTCCGGATTTTTTTCCTTAAATTCCCTGACAGAAACTATCCGTCCTCTTGGTGCGCGGTAACGATAGCTTTTATCCTGGCGACGCGGAAGCATTTTACCATTTATGACCAGACGTCCGCGAATAACCTGTATCTCATCACCGGGCAATCCTATAACGCGTTTGATCAACGCGCGCCCGGTATCTTCCGGATCGGCGAACACAACCACATCGCCTCTTTTAGGCAAAGCCCCCATTATCCGACCATCAAACCCGCCCATACCGAAAGGAAAGCTATAGCGGGAATAACCATAGGCATGCTTATTAACGATTATCCGGTCGCCGATTTCCAATGTCGGCACCATGCTTTCAGAAGGCCATATTTCATATTGGGCATAGGCAAAGCTGTGGACCGTCATAAACACCGCAACAACGATCACGGGTTCTTTGACAAAGTCCCATATTTTCCGAATAAATAGTTTTTCCGATTTATTATCTGACATTCTTGATTTTCGCCTTCTTTTTAAGCCCTGTAATCTCATGATTTTATCAATATCTAAATAGTAAATATAGCGTAAGACTTTTTTAAGGCAACATGACAGGTAAAAATACAGAAAACTTGTCTTTAACCCTTGCAGTGCTAAAAAATGGGCTTATATAACCTCCATGAACTGTTAGTAAAACGACGAGCCACGAACTCAGGCCATACTGGCTGGGAATGGGCTCTTAGATAAGGACAAGAGGATAGTATGGGTAAAGTTATCGGAATTGACTTGGGTACGACAAATTCGTGTATCTCAATCATGGACGGCGCAAAGCCAAAAGTAATCGAAAACGCAGAAGGCGGCAGAACAACGCCTTCTATGGTTGCCTTCACTTCAGACGGTGAAAAGCTGGTTGGACAACCGGCGAAACGTCAGGCAGTGACCAATGCGGAAAACACATTGTTTGCCATCAAACGGCTTATTGGCCGGACATATGATGACAAGGCAACACAAAAAGACATCGAAATGGTGCCTTACAAGATCATCAAAGCCGACAATGGCGATGCATGGGTTGAGGCACAGGGCGAAGAATACAGCCCCAGTCAGGTATCTGCCTTTATTTTGCAGAAAATGAAAGAAACCGCCGAAGAATATCTGGGTGAAAGTGTGGATCAGGCCGTCATCACGGTCCCGGCCTACTTTAATGATGCCCAGCGTCAGGCCACCAAAGATGCAGGCAAGATTGCCGGCCTTGAGGTTCTGCGGATCATCAATGAGCCAACCGCTGCCGCACTGGCATACGGTATGGACAAGGAAGACGGCAAGACCATCGCCGTGTTTGACTTGGGCGGCGGAACATTTGACGTTTCCATTCTTGAAATTGGCGACGGCGTTTTTGAAGTAAAATCCACCAACGGCGATACCTTCCTTGGCGGTGAAGACTTTGACATGCGTCTGGTGGAATATCTGGCCGATGAATTCAAGAAAGATCAGGGCATTGACCTGAAAGCAGACAATATGGCGCTTCAACGGTTGAAAGAAGCCGCTGAAAAGGCCAAGATTGAGCTGTCCAGTGCGGCACAGACTGAAATCAATCTGCCCTTCATCACGGCCGATGCCTCCGGACCAAAGCATTTGACCCTGAAACTGACCCGCGCCAAGTTCGAGGAACTGGTCAAGGATCTGGTTCAGCGGACCATTGCCCCCTGTAAGGCTGCTTTGAAAGATGCGGGCCTGACGGCGGGTGAAATTGACGAAGTTGTCATGGTCGGCGGTATGACTCGCATGCCTAAAATCACCGAAGTGGTCAAGGATTTCTTTGGTCGCGAGCCTCATAAGGGCGTTAACCCGGACGAAGTGGTCGCCATGGGCGCTGCTATTCAGGCTGGTGTGCTTCAGGGTGATGTGAAAGATGTATTGTTGCTGGATGTGACGCCGCTGTCACTGGGTATCGAGACTCTGGGCGGTGTTTTCACCCGGCTCATTGATCGCAATACAACGATCCCAACCAAAAAGTCCCAGACTTTCTCCACAGCGGAAGACAACCAGTCTGCCGTGACCATCCGGGTCTTTCAGGGTGAGCGTGAAATGGCCGCCGATAACAAAATGCTCGGCCAGTTTGATCTGGTGGGTATTCCAGCGGCCCCGCGCGGTGTCCCGCAGGTAGAGGTTACCTTTGACATTGATGCCAACGGCATCGTCAATGTATCTGCCAAGGATAAAGGCACTGGCAAGGAACAGCAGATCCGCATTCAGGCTTCCGGCGGTCTCAGCGACGATGACATTGAGAAAATGGTCAAAGACGCCGAAGCTAATGCCGAAGAAGACAAGAAACGCCGGGAACTGGTGGAAACCCGCAATCAGGCCGAAGGTGCGGCCCATTCTGCGGAAAGCCAGTTGAAAGAGCATGGTGACAAAATTGATGCGGCAGATAAAACCGCCATCGAGGATGCGGTCAAGGCGGTCAAGACAGCCGCCGAGGGCGAAGATGTCGCCGCCATTAAGGCAGCCCTTGAAACCCTGCAACAGGCGTCCATGAAACTTGGCGAGGCGATCTATAAGGATCAGGCCGCAGACGCCGGAGCCGGCGCAGAGGGGGCTGAAGAAGCCACCACCGCAGCCGACGATGATGTGGTTGACGCTGACTTTGAAGAAGTTGATGACGATAAGAAATAATTTCATCTCATGATTAAATTATATTATCATCACACATACACATGACTTAATGCCGTTCTGCCCTGTGCAGGACGGCATAGACATGTGGGGTAGAATACCGGAAGTATCATGGCAAAAATCTGTTATTACGAAATACTTGAAGTAGAACGCGGCGCATCCGAGGCGGATTTGAAGAAATCCTACCGAAAGAAAGCCATGCAATATCACCCGGACCGCAATCCGGGCGATGCCGCCGCCGAGGCTAAATTCAAGGAAATCAGTGAAGCCTATGATATTTTAAAGGACGGCCAGAAACGGGCGGCCTATGATCAATATGGCCATGCCGCCTTTGAAAATGGCGGTATGGGCGGCGGCGGTATGGGCGGCGGCTTTGACAATAGTTTTTCTGATATTTTTGAAGACCTGTTCGGCATGGGCGGCGGGCGCAGCCAACGACGCAGCGGCCCAAGCCGGGGCGCGGACCTGCGCTATAATCTGACCATCACGCTGGAAGATGCCTTCACCGGCAAGGAAGAAAAGATTACCATCCCGACCACAATCACTTGTGATAGTTGTGAGGGAACTGGCGCCCGTGAAGGCTCCAAGCCGGAAACCTGCGGCGGATGCGGCGGCATCGGCAAGATTAGAACCCAACAGGGCTTTTTCACCGTGGAACGCACCTGCCCCAAATGTCAGGGACAGGGACAGGTTATCTCCGATCCTTGTCGGGACTGTCATGGCGTGGGCCAAAAGCAAAAGAATAAATCCCTGTCGGTCAAAATCCCTGCCGGGGTTGAGGACGGCACCCGCATACGGCTTCAGGGCGAAGGCGAAAGCGGCGCGAAGAATGGCCCCAGCGGCGATCTTTACATCTTTATTTCCATCGAATATCACCCCATATTCCAGCGGGACGGCGCGACCATCTTCTGTGAAGTCCCCATTGCGCTGACCACAGCGGCGCTGGGCGGTGAGATTAATGTGCCGACCGTGAACGGTAAGAAAGCCAAAGTTAAAATCAGTGCAGGCAACCAGACTGGCAAGCAATACCGCCTGCGCGGAAAGGGTATGCCGATTCTCCATTCCACGCAATTCGGGGATATGGTTATCCAGACCACGGTCGAAACCCCGGTCAATATGACCAAGAAGCAAAAAGAGCTGCTCAGGGCCTTTGCCAATGAATGCGGCGACAATGTCAGTCCGGAATCATCAGGTTTCTTTAACAAGGTCAAGGAACTGTGGGACGACCTTACTTGATTTCACAAGTTACCTAATTCGGAGAAC
>DRKK01000125.1 GCA_011051815.1 Sphingomonadales bacterium
AACCCAATTCCATCAACAAAACTGACGGGGAAATAACCCAATAAAATCATAATCGACAAACATATCGCAACCGACCCAAAGGCCATGACAAGAATATATTTGTCTATTGATCGTTGCGCAAGCAAGGGAGCCGATAATAACAGGAGAGCTTCTAAATATCGTGCGGCCAACCAGAATTGGACAGCTGTATTCCCCTCATCATATATAAAAAGATTCATCCCCTTGTAGGTTAACATATGCAGAAAATCGAGCCCCCCTATCCACAGATAACCACTGGCGATAACAAGCAAAAACCTATTTTTCGAGAAATCATAAGTAGCCCACGCAAGAGAAAACATGGCAAAGGCAATTGTGATGGTAAAAAGTTCTGCAACGGTGTGAAAAGTAAGAAAACTGAATTGTGCCAGTAAAATCAGCAGAACAGACATACCCGAAGGCAAGGCCCAAATTTGCCATTTCAAAATCGGCTCAAACCATTTCCCCATAAAATTCCCCTTCAGTCTTCTGAAATTATTATTCAATTTTATCATAGACACGCTGGAATATCTAAGATTATGGCACAGAATTAACCTTTTGTTAAGGTTTCCATATCAAAGGCTAAAACCCGTAATCTAATATTTCTTTTCCAAGCCACTAAAAGCCTTTGACAGCCTGTAAAACTAGGCTCAATATCATTTTTTTTTAACTGATTCAAAAACGGACTTATCAACTAAAGGCTTTGACTATGACGGCGGTATTTTATCGGGGTGTAACGGCAACCTATCCCAAGGCTGTGCGCGCTGAGGGCATGTATATTTATGATCAGGAGAACAAACAATATCTGGACATGAGCGGCGGAGCGGCGGTCTCCTGCGTTGGTCATCAACACCCACAGGTGGTGGCTGCCCTCTGCGATCAAATCCAAACCATGAGCTTTGCCCATACGGCCTTTTTCTCCAATGAGCCGCAGGAACAGCTGGCCGAAAAAATTACCGGCAAATTTGGTGAAGACGGGGCAAAGGTTTATTTCACCTCTGGCGGTTCGGAAGCCAATGAAACCGCCTTTAAATTGACATGGCAATATTGGCGCGCGAAAGACCGGCCCACAAAGAAAAAAATCATCAGCCGCCATCACAGCTATCACGGCAATACTTACGGCGCGTTGTCCATCAGCGGCAACCTGCCCCGGCGGCGGGTCATGGGCGATATTCTGATAGACTGGCCGCGCATTGACCCCTGTTACGCCTACCGCAACCAACGGCCCGGGGAGCGTGCCGAAGACTATGGTCTGCGGGCGGCAAATATGCTGGAGGATATGATCCTGCAAGAAGGGGCAGACACCATAGCCGCCTTCATCGCCGAACCTGTGGTCGGTGCATCATTGGGTGTGGTCACCGCGGCCCCCGGTTATTTTAAACGTATCCGCGAAATATGCGATGCCCATGACATATTGCTGATTTCCGATGAAATCATGTGCGGAACGGGGCGCACCGGCACCTTCTTTGCCCATGAACAAGAGAATTTCCTGCCGGATATTGTCACGCTGGCCAAGGGCATTGCGGGCGGCTATCAACCGCTGGCCGCGACCCTCAGCCGCGCCCATGTCCATGAAACTTTTGTGACAAGCGGCAAGGGTTTTGACCACGGTCATACCTATGTAGGCCATGCCAGCGCCTGTGCCGCCGGGCTGGCGGTCCTGAATGTGATCGATCAGGAAAGCCTGATGGACAATGTGCAAAAGCAGGGAGATTATTTGCAAGCGGCCTTGGAAGATGCCTTTGGCGACCATCCCCATATTGGCGATATTCGGGGCCGGGGCCTGTTTCGGGGCCTTGAAATTGTTGCCGACAAAGACAGTAAAATGCCTTTTCCCGATGACCGGAAAATCACAAAACGCCTGAAGCAGGCTACCATGAAGCAGGGGCTGATCTGTTATCCCGGCGGCGGATCCTATCAGGATGGTCTGGGCAGCCATATACTTCTGGCACCGCCCTTCATCGTGCAGCCTGATCATATTGATCAGTTGATTGAAAAACTGCGGGCCATGTTTAATGAGGTGCTGGATGTCTGACCCTTTCATCATCATGTCGGCCCCCAACGGGGCGCGACGGCAAAAATCAGACCACGCCAATATCCCGCTAACGTCCAACGAGCTGGCGAAATGCGCCGAAGAAATCATTGAGGCCGGGGCCAGCATCATTCACCTGCATGTGCGGGATGAGGATGGCGCGCATTCCCTGAATGTGGGCCGTTACCGGGCCGCCATTGCCGCCATTCGGGACGCGGTAGGGGATAGAATTATCATTCAGGCCACCTCCGAGGCCGTGGGCCGCTATTCCCGGCAAGAGCAGATGGCCATGGTACGGGAACTTAAACCCGAAGCCATCTCCCTCGCCCTGCGCGAGCTTTGCCCCGGTGAGGATGAGGTCAGTGATATGGCCGACTTTGCCAAATGGATGACGCGGGAGAATATTTTCCCCCAATATATCCTCTATGATGAAGCGGATTATCAACGTTTTGACGATTACCGCGCGCGCGGAATTTTTGATAACAACCACCCCTTCACACTTTTTGTACTGGGCAGTTACCGGAATGACACCCCGGAAAAAGATGTGGATCAGTTAAAAATTCGTACCCGGCAAGCGGCCTTCCAGTGGGCGGTCTGCGGCTTTGGGATCAATGAAGCGGATGCCGTTATCCATGCGGCCCGTCACAACGGCCACATCCGGGTCGGCTTTGAAAATAACATCTGGCGAAAAGAAGGTGAACCGCTTCTTAATAATGCCGAAATGATCAAATTCTGTGCGGACACTGCCGCCGCAGAAAACCGCCCGGTTGCAACGGTTGATGATATTAAAAATCTATTTTCATAAAAAAAAGGCTGACCGGAATAATCCAATCAGCCTTCATTCCCTCATCATTAGAGGGTTAAGTTTGGCAGAATAGTTTAGAAGGTAAAGGTACCTTTAACGTACCATGATCCACCTTCATAGTTAGCTGCAGACCGGCGTGGGTATTGCAGGCCAACACTTAAACGGTTTGCATTGGGTGGGCCGATTTGATCTACGAAGCTATCAAACACATTGACCGCACCGGCGGCAAGTTTGAAGTTTTCCGTGATCTGATAGCCCAGCTCAACATCAAAATAGACCGTTGCACCAATTTGGGCAGAAGGATTAACTGCCGCGCCAATGGTTCCGCGCTCATCATAATGCGTGCCATAGTAATTGGCCCGCGCCATGAAGTTCCAGTTTTCACCAAAGAAGGTGTTAGCTGTTACGACAAAACGTGTGCTCGGATAGTTATTTTCAATATCTTCAATGGTCGCATCATTTACAACACCAGCATCTTTACTTTTCGCTTTAAAGTCATTGTAACTGAAGGCAAAGGATAAATCAGTATTGGTCTCTGAATTACCCCATTCCATATTCGATGTTAAAACAACATCAATCCCTTGTGATACCGTATCCAATGCATTGGTATAGTAGGAAATTGATACCCCCGGAGATGGCGCCAGATTACCAATCCGATAAATCCGGTCATTCACCTCAATACGGTAGAAATCAACTGTCAGCGTTGTGCTCTCACCAAAATTGGTGGAGAAACCAACACTATAGTTAACAGATTTTTCTTCCGTCAAAGGCTTCGCACCATTGGCAATAGCAACCGGATTGCTCGGCGCCAGCAGGCCTTCTTCAACCTGTCCGCCGCCCGGACCATCAAAGGTTGTGATGGTTGACGTAATGTTGGACTGGCCAGGTGTAGGCGCATGGAAACCTGTTGAAATAGCCCCGCGCAATGTCAAGGCATCGGAAACCGTATAACGGGCGGCCAGTTTACCATTGATTGTGCTACCAAAATCGGAGAAATGCTCATAACGGCCTGCATATTGCAACATAAAATCATCACTGATGTCATGTTCAATATCCACATATGCCGCATAGTTGTTGCGGGAGAATGATCCGTCCTGATTAATGCCGGCAAAACCACTGGATCCACCGCCAACTCTGGAATTAGGCTCACCTACTTTAGTAGAGAAGGTTTCTTCACGCCACTCACCACCGAAGGCCAGATTGATGTTATCAGACATTGGATAAGAGAAATCAGCATTCAGATTGATTTCTTTCTGCTCATATCCACCCACATCAAAGTCCCGCTGTGGCGTACCACCTTGAGGGTCTAGCTGTCCATTAAGCGTGTTATTAAGGAAATAGTCCAGTGAGCTTTTACCATATCCAACACTGAAATCATACGTCATTTCATTGTCAAAGGCACCCTTCACACCACCAACAAGACTGATATCTGTCTGATGGCCATCAAGATACGGGGTAAAGCCCGCTGGCAGGAAGCCCGGATCTACACCAAAATCATTTTTCAAAGCAACAATTGTGGAATGGGTTGGGTTACGATAGAAGAAACGATAACGACCGTCCGTATCCGCATAGTTACTATGGAAATAAATTTCAGCATTTTCGCTTACTTCAACACCAGAATTAATGAAAAAACGCTTACCTTCTGTTTGTGGACGACCCCATGTTTGCACAAATGGTGCATCACCAAACGGGCTATCTTCACCAACACCCTGAACACCGGCATCAATCAAATCCTGCGCTACTGGACGCTGAATACCCCGTGACAGGGCCTGATTATCAACATATTCGGCACTGATATTAACAAAGCCATTATCGCCAAGACCGATACCGGCATTGGCTGCAATTTTCCAGCTTTCTTCATTTTGATAGAATTGACCATACTGGGCAACAACAGAGCCGCCTTCGGACGCATCTTTCATTTCAAAGTTGATCACACCGGCAATGGCATCTGACCCATACTGGGCGGCGGCACCGTCACGCAGAATTTCAACGCGCTTCAGGGCAATACCCGGGATCATGCCAATATCGACACCGTGGGCACCGTTACCGGCCGCCGGGGCGAAGAATTGCACCAGAGCAGAACGGTGACGACGTTTGCCGTTTACCAGGATCAACGTCTGATCAGGCGCCATACCACGCATGGAGGTCGGACGCACAAAGGCACTACCGTCACCAGTGGCTGGTGTCGCCGTAAAGGATGGCACCAAAGATTTCAGGCTATCGGTAATATCAACGGTGTTACCACCTGCATTAAAATCTTCAGCAGAAATCACGTCAACAGGTACAGGTGAATCTGTAGCGGAACGTGGTTTATTGCTTCTGGAACCAAGTGTAACCACTTCTTCCATAACGACATCATCTTCTGCCGCCATGACGGGCGTGATAGCCATCGCCATTAACGCTGTGGAACACAAGGCAGTTGTCGCCATGATCTTTCCCAGCGGATTTATAAATATTTTGCTATGAGACATTCATTTCTCCCTTAAAGAGGTGTAATAATTAATTTTCTATTATTTACAAAAAAAGACGCCACCCAAGAAAATGGCCACTTTCCGGTAAAGACGATGGGGAGGGGTGATTGTGGAAGAAATAATTAATAAATAATAAATAAATGTTATAATCTTCCAATTTAAGCGGCATCGCCATAAAGTCCCACAATGTTTTTGTTTGTTTTTTCCACTTTTTTAATGTTTATTCGTCTTAATATCTTTAAGAGGGTAGTATGAACGTCAAACAACGGCTCAGATTAGTCAAAACCAAAAATGAAGAATCATCCCCCGGGGACGTTTCGTCAAGGCAAGAGAATACAGCTGACGGTGATCACCACAAAGAAATCACTGCGCTGTATCAAGACTATAATGAGACCCTTGTACGTTATCTTACCATCAGACTGCGCAGCAGACAGGATGCCGTTGAAGTTGCGCAGGAGGCCTATATTCGCCTGATCCGGCGTGAAAATCTGAAAGACATTGATTGCTTTCAGTCGTTTTTGTTCAGGACAGCAACGAATATATCCATTGACCTGCAACGGCAAAGAGCTCGCCAGGCCAAAAATTTCGCCAGCAGCAAGTTTCTGCTGGGGGATGTTGACGAAATTACGCCGGAACGTACTTTGAACGCCCGGCAAAAAATTTCCGCACTGAAGGAAGTGCTGGAAGATTTACCGCCTAAATGCCGTGAGGCGTTTATGTTGTATAAGTTCAAGAATTTAGGACATGTGGAAATAGCCGAAAAAATGGGTCTTTCCGTAAGTTCGGTCAGGAAATATATTGCGCGGGGCCTTGCCTTTTGCATACATGAAATGAATAAGTAGATTTA
>DRKK01000126.1 GCA_011051815.1 Sphingomonadales bacterium
AGGTAGGTCAAGAATATCACCCGTCTGAAATTCAACCCGGCCCCGAACATTGCTGAACTTGTCTTTTGCCATGGCCAGCATACCCTCACTGATATCAAAGAGAACCAGCTTCCCTGCCGGACCTGCTTTTTCCGCCGCCAGCAATGCCGTGGAGCCAGTTCCAGCGCCGCAATCCAATATAAAGTCACCGGGTTTCACAGTTTTCTCAACCACCATCCGTCGGCCAAGCTGATCTGACCCTGCCGTTAAAAAACCATGCTGACGATCATAATGCCCCGCGATGCGGTCATATATCCCCTTCAACAGCCCACTGTCTACGCCATCATGCATATTTCACACTCTAAAGCCTTGTCAGCCTTTAAAATCGGTGATTTTTCCGGCCGGGTCAACAAATATTGCCCGTTCAAGCTGAGGATATTTGGCCCAGACTTGCGCTACCCGTTCAAAAGGCATCACATAAAAGGCGGTGGAGAGCATATCCGCCGTAGTTGTATCACGGGCCACCACCGACACCGCCCCGTAATGATCCGCACTGCGCCCCGTTTTGGGGTTTAGCAAGTGATGGAGCTTGCTCTGATCAGAAAAAGGGCTGCCGTAACCGCCGGAGGTGGCCAAGGCCTGATGATCCAGCGGCAGTTCCAATAGCATCCGATGATCTTTTAGGGGTGAAGATATACCCGCCGTCCAGGGCCTTCCGTCACTATGATGGCCCATGGCATAGGTCTCACCCATATGAACCAGGATATTAAGGTATCCCTCTGCCTTCAGAAGGGCCACCACCCGGTCCGTGATATAACCCTGCGCCACGCCGTTCAGGGAAATACCCATGCCCGGGCGGGTAAAGGATATGCGGCGGCTGTCCATGAGAATTTTGTCCGATCCCACCAGCTCCAATGTCTGGGCAATTGCGGCGTCCGAAGGCCCGGCAGGGTCCGCATTTGGCGCGGCAAAATGATCGGCATATAATTTCCACAAGGGCTGTATGGTCACATCAAATGCCCCGTTCGTAATCTGAGAACAGGCCTGGCATTGGGACAGCAGATCAAGAAATTCAATATCCGGATTATCCAGAAAACCGTCCCGGTTCAGTCGGCTGATGGCGGAATCCGGGATATAAAGACTGAATATCCGTTCCAAACGGGTGATTTCCCGCTGACATTTATCAAATGTCGCCTGCGCGTTGGTGGAGCCGTAAAGCATGATCTGAGCCTTGGCCCCCATTGCCCCGCCGCGCCAGCGTTGCATCTGCACCGTGGTTTTCGCCCGCGCCATGGGAACCGCCAATCCGGCGGCGGCGGAAATGGCGATAAAACGCCGTCTGTCAATCATTGGACGCGTCATATTCGCCCTCATCCCCCAATATATAATCCGGCGGAATTTCCTTATAGATCACAATACGGCCCCCGAATTTAGCCACAAATTCCCCGGCCCGCGCCCGGTCACCAAAGGGGATGGTTTCCTTGGCTCCCATACCGCCGCGCTTTTTGCTGTCAATGACATAGAAAGCGTCTTTAGCCCTGATCCAGATGCCATTATCCTGTGGCTTATCCCAGCTGTCAGCCCGGCCCATGTCATGGACATAGATGGCCAGCACATGCTGTGCCTCCCCCGGCAGAATGTCATAGGCCAGCGCATCTCGAACCGAAGTAAACCAGATCGCCGCGTCCCGGCCCTTTTCAAAGACCTGTGCCTTTGGCCCCGGATGGTCAATAACAATCATATTACAGTAAAAGCCCTCTGCCGCCCGGGTCAGAGGCACCGGGTCCGGGATTTTAACCTCCTCCTGACAGGCGGTCAGGGTAAATATAAGCAGGAACAGAAGAAGTCTCATAATTGGCGCTTTCTGAAAATCATGCAAGCTATGACCAATGGGGCCACAACCCATGACAGCATAATCAGGATCAAGCTGGCATCAGATGCCCGATGTTCCACACTTAACCCCGCCATACCCGACAGCAGTGCCGTGGCATTGCTGGAAGTCAGGTTAAACATGCGGTAGCTGTCGGTGGGATTGGCCAGCATCAGCCATTTAACCAGACCACCGCTTAATGCCCCCTCACCGTCCGCCGCCAGCAGAGCCAGCAGGCCCATATCATAAAGCAGGACGAACAGGAGCCAGATACCAATGGCCAGCGCCGCCGCCATGCCGCGCTCTGACACCCATGTGCTGATCACATATCCAATGCTCAGGAAAATGGCCCCCAGCAATATGGACGACAATAATAGCCGCAGGAAACTGTCCCATTCCTGTCCGGCAAAACCGCCCTCACCCGTGAAGGATATGGTCACGCCCGCGACCCCGTAACCAATCACAATGGCAATGGCCAGCAGGAACAGATGGCCGATAAATTTGCCCAATATGACCTCTGTTCGGCTCACCGGATGGGTCAGCAGAAGGGTCAGGGTGCCGCGCTCCGCCTCCCCCACCACACTGTCATAGGCCAGCAGAAGCGCGATCAGGGGAATGAAGAATATACTTAAAGAGGACAGGCTGACCACGGTGACCGCCAAAGGGCTTACGCTGGTGGTGCCTGTGGGCGCACTGCCCAGAAAGCTCAAAATCAGTGCAAGGCCGGTCATCACTAAAGTGATCATTACCACCCAGCGATTGCGCAGACCATCGCGGGCTTCCTTAGTGATCAGGGTCCAGAGCCTATTCATTACCCAAATCCTCCCCTTTGGTCAGGGCCAGGAAAACCTGCTCAAGACTGGGATCATTGACCTCTATATCAGTGAGCGGAATATTCAGCTCCATCAGCTCCCGCAGGAAATCTATTTTCTCACTGGCCGAACAGGAAAAATGGGCCGCCCCGTTCATATAGCCCTTGCCGGCATAATAGTCCGCCAAACGTTGCAGGGATTCCGCTGAGCCATGAACCTTGATTTCGGACGGCAGACCAATGGTCCGGCGTAATTCCGCAATCGTACCCAAAGCGGCCATATGGCCCCGATTCAGGATGGCCACTCGGTCAATACGGCTGTCCAGTTCGGTCAGGGCATGGGAAGAGATCAGCACCGTGGCCCCGGCGGCCTTCATATCATTGATGATGCTGTAAACATTCTGACGCGAGGCCGGATCAAGGCCCGACGTTGGCTCATCCAGAATGAGCAGATCAGG
>DRKK01000127.1 GCA_011051815.1 Sphingomonadales bacterium
AAACGCATAGAACTTGACCAGATCATCAAATTAGTTGATCTTGTAGCTGGCGACGCAATATAGAGATTTTTAATGAATGAATTGACCCAAGGCATATCTTTCAACCCACTGGACGCGACGGTGGTGGTGATCATGCTCATATTTGGCATTGCCTCCTATGTCCGGGGTTTTACCGCCGCCGCCCTGACCCTTGCGGCCTGGGGCGGGGCCTTTATGGTAACAAGCTACGGCGCGCCGCAAGTCATGCCCCATGTCTATGAGATCATTCAGCCGGAAATTATCGCCTATGTCATTACCTATGCGGTTATGTTTGCCTTAAGCCTTCTTATCCTGAAGCTGGTGGCCGGGATGGTCGGCAAAATGGTCCGTAACAGCGATATTGGCACCCTCGACAGTGCCATGGGGCTGCTATTTGGTCTGTTCAGTGGCATGTTTGTCATCAGCGCCTTCTATATGCTGACCACACCATTTATATCGGAGAATAATCTGCCTAACTGGTTCAAACAGGCCAAATCCCGGCCCCTTATCCAATATGGGGCCAGCATGATTTCCACTATGAACCCCTATTTTGACAAGTTGGACCTGAACGAAAAACGTAAAGATATTGAAGCCCTTGAGAGGCTGAAAAACATGACATCCTCCTTCAATAGCAAAAACAAAAAAGACAAAACTGACGAACAATATAAAAAAGAAAATCAGCAGGAAATGGATAAACTTTTTAAGGAATTATCAAAAGAATAAAAAAAGGTTCCCATAACCTTCAATTGGCAATATAAGGCCACAAAGCACCATTTTGATGAGTTACATATGACAGATCGAAATCACCGCCCGTTACCTATGGAACCCTTTGTCCCCCATTTATTTGAGGAAGATAAATTTCACGATGAATGCGGTGTTTTCGGCATCTGCGACCATCCAGAGTCCGCCGCCCTGACCGTACTTGGCCTTCATGCCCTGCAACATCGGGGGCAGGAAGCCGCCGGAGTCGTATCCTGCGATGAAAGCCAGTTTCATTCCCATAAATCACAGGGCCATGTGGCCGATAATTTCAATTCCCAGCCGGTAATCGAATCACTGCCCGGGGACTGCGCCATCGGCCATGTACGCTATTCCACATCGGGGGGATCGGGCATGCGCAATATCCAACCCCTGTTCGCCGACCTGTCTGCGGGTGGGTTCGCCGTGGCCCATAACGGCAATCTGACCAATGCCCTGACGTTGCGTCAATTGTTGGTCAGCAAGGGATCTATCTTTCAGTCAACGTCAGATTCAGAGGTTATCATTCATCTGGTGGCCACCAGTACCTATCTCACGCTGAAAGACCGTTTTATCGATGCCCTGCGCCGGATAGAGGGCGCATTCGCCATCGTCGCCCTCAGCAATGACAGTCTGATCGGTGCCCGTGACCCCCTTGGTGTCCGGCCTCTGGTCTTGGGCAAGCTGTCCAATGGCAGCTGCATTTTTGCCTCTGAGACTTGCGCTCTGGATATTATTGGCGCGGATTATATCCGCGATGTGGAACCGGGCGAAGTGGTAACCATTACCGGCGGTAAAATTCATTCCATGAAACCTTTTGGAACCCATAAGCCCCGTCCCTGTATTTTCGAGCATGTCTATTTCTCACGCCCCGACAGCCTGTCCGGCGGGCAAAGTATCTATAAGGTGCGCAAGAATATTGGCAAGGAGCTGGCCAAGGAAGCAAAGGTCAATGCGGACCTTGTGGTTCCGGTCCCGGATTCCGGCACCCCGGCGGCCATTGGCTACGCGCAGGAAGCGGGTATTCCTTTTGAGCTGGGCATCATCCGTAATCATTATGTGGGCCGGACCTTCATCGAGCCCTCTGACCAGATCCGCCATCTGGGGGTTAAGCTGAAACATAATGCCAACCGGGGGGAGCTGGAAGGCAAGATTGTTGTGCTGGTAGATGACAGTATTGTGCGCGGCACCACCTCCACCAAGATCGTTGACATGGTACGTCAGGCCGGCGCCAAAGAAGTTCATATGCGCATTGCCAGCCCGCCCACCACCGGCCCCTGTTATTACGGTGTTGACACGCCGGAAAAGGATAAATTGCTGGCGGCCAATATGACGATTGCGGAAATGACAAAATATATCGGGGCGGACAGCCTTGGCTTTGTCTCTATCGACGGGTTATACCGCGCCGTTAACGAAAGCATGCGGGACAGTGATAATCCGCAATATTGCGATGCCTGCTTTACCGGGGAATATCCCACCTCCCTGACGGACAAGGAGCAGAAAGACGCCCCGGCGCAAATTTCATTTCTCAAAGAAATAAGATTAAAATCATGACAAAACGACTGGATGGAAAAGTTGCCCTGATTACAGGGGCAACGCGTGGTATTGGGGCCGGTGTGGCAAAGGCCCTCGCCCGTGAAGGCGCTCATATTATTTTGACAGGCCGCACCACCGGTGCCTTGGAAGAAATGGATGACGCGGTGCGCGAACTTGGCGCGGAAACCACCCTTGTCCCCATGGATTTACAGGATTTCGACGCCATTGACCGGCTCGGCGGCCATGTGGCCGAAATTTGGGGACGGCTGGATATTCTGGTTGGCAATGCGGGCATCCTTGGCCCGATCAGCCCCCTTGGCCATATTTCACCCAAAGAATGGGAAAAGCTGATGGCGATCAATGTGACCGCCAATTACCGCCTGTTACGCTCCTTTGACCCACTTCTAAAGGCCGCAGAGGCTGCAAGAGCAGTTTTTGTGACGTCAACAGTGGCCGAAGACTGCCGGGCCTATTGGGGCGGTTATGCCACCACCAAAGCCGCGCTCAATTGCATGGTCAAGACCTATGCCCTTGAGGTGGCCAATGTAACCAGCATCCGAGCCAATATCCTCAACCCCGGCCCCATCCGCACCAACATGCGCGCCGCCGCCATGCCCGGCGAAGACCCGGACACTCTGGACACCCCCGACGACATCGCCCCGCTGTTTGTAAAAATGTGCCTGCCCCAATTTCAGCAAAATGGCCGGATTATTTCCTACAAGGATTATAAAGCGGGTGTTTACGGGGAAATTTTCTAAACTGCCAACCCTACGGTCACCCTGATCTTGTTTCAGGGTCCATGTAGGACATATATCGCAAGCGTACAGGTAGATTCTGAAACAAGTTCAGAATGACAATATTACAAACTATTTCCGTTCCCATGTGGTCCCATCCGGGCCATCTAACAAGGCTATACCCTGTTCAGCAAGGTCATTACGGATTTCATCGGCACGGGTGAAGTCTTTGTTCTTCTTGGCTTCCGCGCGCTCCTTAATCAATTGTTTAATATGAGGAGTACCATAAATTACTTCAACTTCTACAGAAATCCCTATGCCCACATTAAGCTTTAAATCAGTATTTCGAAACCATTCATCATAACTCTGCTCCAAAACGCCAAACAGATTAGCGGCGGCTTTTAGCTGTTTCTTGGCCGTGTCATCATTCACGGCCTTCTTGGCAAGGCTGTTCAGTTCGGCAATGGCTTTCGGGGTGTTCAGGTCATCGCGTAGCGCATCCAGGATGGGTTCCGGCACCTCAACCCCGTCCGTCTCAACGTCTTTGGTCAGGCGATACCAGCGGTCCAGTTGTTTTTGGGCTTGCCGGATACCATCACGGCTGAAATCTACAGGTTGGCGGTAATGGGCGGTGAGCAGGCATAGGCGGATGGCTTCGCCTTTGCCGGGAAATTCTTCCAGCAAGTCATGAACCGTGACAAAATTGCCAAGGGATTTGGACATTTTCTCGCCGTCCACCGTAAGATACCCATTATGCATCCAATAATTAGCCAACGGCGCCCCATCATGGGCACAGCGGCTTTGGGCGATTTCATTTTCATGGTGAGGGAAGATCAGGTCCAGCCCACCGCCATGAATATCAATGGTCGGCCCAAAATTATCCTCAATCATGCAACTACATTCCAGATGCCAGCCCGGACGGCCCCGGCCCCACGGGCTGTCCCATCCCGGCTGTTCATCCGTGGAGGGCTTCCACAGAATGAAATCAGCGGCATCTTTCTTGTATGACGCCACATCAACCCGCGCCCCGGCGATCATTTCATTGAGCTTGCGGCCTGACAGTTCGCCGTAATCAGCCATGCTGGGGACGGAAAACAACACATGGCCGTCTTGTATGTAGGCATGACCCTTGTCTATC
>DRKK01000128.1 GCA_011051815.1 Sphingomonadales bacterium
CACAAGGCTCGATAATATTGACCGCCACATTCAGGCAGGCCGCCATACGCAGGATCGTGCCAACATTGGGCGGTATATCCGGTTGGTACAGGGCAAGTTGCACGGTTTATCCTCATGGTGTTTTCAGGTGGTGAATAATATCTATCAGGCTGTATAGATATTATTCGGGTTTGCCGCAACAGGGTTAGCAGTAAAATAATTGGCTAAAGTGCATTAATCTATTGCATATGTCCCCTATACTGAGTAAATCAGAAAGGTGTATATAAAAGGGTGGGGTATCCTTATTTTTCTTTTCTTTAATATATTTAAAGGAAAACAGATTTATTCCATTCATAAGGTTTAATCACATAAGTAATCTATACAGCATTTAAGAGGTTTCTTTAATGACCACCAATGACCAAATTGAACATGAAGAAGAAGTTACACGCCGTAATTTCCTCTATGTTGCAACAGGTGTCGTCGGCGCTGTCGGAGTAGTATCCGCTGCCTGGCCCCTAGTTGACCAAATGAACCCGTCAGCAGACGTTCTGGCGCTGGCCTCTGTGGAAGTGGATATGTCATCCATCCCCGAAGGTCAGACTGTCAAGGTACTCTGGCGCGGCAAGCCAATATTTATCCGCCACAGAACGGCGAAAGAAATTGCCCGGGGGGTATCAGAGGACAATGATCCAATGAAAGACCCGGCTTTGGACAAGGACCGGGCGCAAAAACCGGAATGGCTGGTCATGATTGGTATCTGTACCCACCTCGGGTGTGTGCCGTTGGATAATACCGAATTTCAGAGTGGTGAATATGGGGGCTGGTATTGCCCTTGCCATGGGTCAGAGTATGATATTGCAGGTCGCATTCGTAAAGGTCCGGCACCCCGGAACCTTGAAATACCGAAATATGAGTATTTAAACGATACTACGGTCAAGATCGGTTAGGGAGGAAAAAATGGGATCATCTACTTACGTACCTAAGAGCAAGGCCGGAAAATGGTTTGAGGAGCGCCTGCCGATTATGGGCCTCATTCACGGTACTCTAGGAGCCGGATATAATGCGCCGCGCAATTTGAATTACTGGTGGAATTTCGGCTCTCTGGCCGGTTTCATGCTGGTGGTGCAGATTTTGACGGGCATCATTCTGGTCATGCATTACACGCCCCATGTGGATTTTGCTTTCCGCGCGGTTGAACATATCATGCGCGATGTGAATTATGGCTGGCTTCTGCGCTATACCCATTCCAACGGCGCGTCCATGTTCTTTGTTGTGGTTTATATCCATATTCTGCGGGGTATGTATTTTGGCTCCTATAAGTCACCACGTGAAGTCTTGTGGTTTCTGGGGCTTGTGATCTATCTTCTGATGATGGCCACCGGCTTTATGGGTTATGTACTTCCTTGGGGTCAAATGAGCTTTTGGGGCGCGACTGTGATCACCAACCTGTTTGGTGCCTTTAATTTTTATGATGGTATGGGCGATAGCATCCTGCATCTTCTGTGGGGGGGCTTTTCCGTTGATAATCCAACGTTACAGCGTTTCTTCAGTCTACATTATCTGTTGCCATTTGTCATTGTCGGGGTTGTTATCCTGCATATCTGGGCGTTGCATCTGCCGGGGTCCAATAACCCGCTGGGGATAGATGCCAAGGGACCGGGTGATAAAATCCCTTTCCATCCCTATTACACTGCAAAGGATGCCTTTGGTTTATCCTTCTTCATTGTGATATTCGCCCTGTTTATTTTCTATATGCCCAATATCATGGGACATCCGGATAATTATATCGAGGCAAATCCAATGGTGACACCGTCCCATATTGTGCCGGAATGGTATTATCTACCCTTTTACACAATTTTGAAGGCGGTACCGGATAAGCTGTTCGGGGTGATTGCCATGTTCTCCTCTATTCTGATCTTCTTCGTTCTGCCGTGGCTGGACGGGTCAAAGGTCAGATCGGCGAAATTCCGCCCGGCCACAGCCTTCTTTTTCTGGCTGTTCATAATCAATGCTATATTCTTGGGCTATCTGGGGACCAAATTGCCAAGTGCGATTATTATCAATATGGGGGGTGGCATTGATGCTCTTACGCTTGGCCGTATTGCCTCAGTCCTTTACTTCGCCTATTTCATCGTGGTTGTCCCGCTGGTCAGCCGCATGGAATCAACCAAACCTGTACCGACGAGCATCGCGCAATCGGTACTGGATGCAAGGAAGGAGGGCTAGGATATGTTAAAGATTGTTAAAAATATCGGCCTTGCGACGATGATTATACTGGGATCAGTTTCTTTAGCCTATGCATCCGGCGGTAGCTCTTATGAACTTAAGAAGCATGACTGGCCTCATGCGGGACCCTTTGGCAAGTTTGACAAAGCGGCTTTGCAACGGGGATTGCAGGTTTACAAAGAAGTTTGTTCCGCCTGTCACTCCCTTAATATGGTGGCATTCCGCGAACTTACGGCGCTTGGCTATAATGAGGCTGAGGTAAAAGCCTTTGCCGCAGAGTATGAATTCCTTGATGGTACCGATGATGAGGGCGAGGAAAAATACCGTAAGGGCAAGCCGCAGGATTATTTCCCGGCACCTTTTACCTCTGAGGCCGAAGCACGTGATTCTAATAATGGGGCTTTGCCGCCTGATTTCTCTCTTCTAGGTAAATCGCGCGAGCATCTGTCCATGTTCACACCGTGGAATAGCATTTATAGTGAAGACTATATCGTTGGTATTCTGACGACCTATCACGAAGAAGCTCCTCACGGGTTTGAAATTTCCGATGGCATGCATTTCAACGAAACCTTCCTTGGCAACAAGATTGCAATGGCACCACCGTTATCAGATGAACTTGTGGAATATGCTGATGGCACCAAGGCGACAACGGAACAGATGGCGCAGGATGTGGCCACTTTCATGTATTGGGCCGCAGAGCCAAAAATGGAAGCCCGCAAGGAGATGGGCTTCAAGGTTATTATCTTTATGACCATCCTGACCATCATGCTTTATTTTGTTAATAAAAGCGTTTGGCGGAAAGTCAAAAAAGGCGATGATCTTGTTTGATGGCCTGACCTAATATTATGTAATTTAAAAGGCTGCCAATTGGTGGCCTTTTTTATTCATTATTCTATATAGTGGAGGGATTATAAAAATGAAATTTGGCATTCGTTTTATTGAAAAAGTGGGTTCTGTCCCTGATATAGTCCGTTACAGCCAGCAGGCGGAGCAGGCCGGACTTGAATATGTCTGGTATCCGCATGATATATTCATGAAGAATACCTGGGTGGTGACGGCGGCTGTGGCGCAGGCAACGGATCGGATAAAAATCGGCAGTGTCGGCCCCAATCCCTATACCACCAGCCCCGCAGAAATAGCATCTTACCTGGCGACATTGGACGAATTGTCGGCTGGCCGGGCGGTCATTGGTCTTGGCCTTCACACCTATGATATGGTGGGCTGGGCCGGGGTTGATTGCACGGATATTCTTCAGGTGACCAGAGAGTCGGTTCAAATGATCCGTCAATTATTGCGGGGCGAAATTGTAGACCATCACACGGCGCATTTTAACTGGTCTGATCAATGTTATTTGCGGTTCAAGCCGGTTCGGCCTGACGTTCCTCTGTATGTTTGTGCCTTTGGTGATGATTTCTTGGCCTTGTCCGGCGAGGTTGGGGATGGCAGCTTACCTATGATAACGCCGCCGGCTTCAGCAGGCCGTATGGTGGATTGTATCCAAAAAGGGCTAATACATAATAAAAGCTGCAAGGAATTTGATATTGCCGGATGTGCCTGGCTCAGTGTCTCAGAAGACGGGCAGGAGGCAGAAGCTGTTATGCGGTCCATGATCGCCTATTTTGGCCCTTATCTTGAGGATGACGCCTTGGCGACCATTGGCCTGAGGAGCGCGGATTTCGACCATATCCGCGACCTGATTGCCCGGCAGGACTATGAGCAGGCCCAACGGGCGGTTACGGATGATATGTTGAAACTGGGACTGACCGGACGGCCCTATGACATCATTGAGCAAATTGAGGAATTGTCCGATGCCGGTATAACCCAAATAAATTTGGGAGGCCCCATTGGCCCCAACGTGAAAAATGCCATAGAATTGCTGGGGAAAAAAATATTGCCCCGGTTTTCTGCAACGCCATCTTGAAAGATATATGAATGGCAGAATTTAAAGACCATTTTTCAGCGCAATCGTGGGCCTATTGCAAATTCCGGCCTTCCTATCCTCAGGAACTCTATTCTTATTTATCCGGATTATGTACAAATCATGGGCTGGCCTGGGATTGCGCCACCGGAAACGGGCAGGCAGCGCGGGGACTGGCGAAATATTTTGAGCGGGTGATTGCCAACGACGCCAGCGAAGAACA
>DRKK01000129.1 GCA_011051815.1 Sphingomonadales bacterium
CATGCTATAAAGGAGCGGATTACGGTTGGTCTGGGAAATATCGTTAAAGGTAAATTTCTTCTCCTTGAACATAGGATAATATTCAGGAAATTCAGTCACAATCCTTTGAGACAAAGTTGCCAGATCCCGCGCTGTCATATAATGGGATTCATCGGGCCAGCCATTGACATTGGCAAAATGGGAATCCTTCATGCCCAGTTCGGCGGCCTTTTCATTGCTCCATTCCACGAAGACTTCTTCTGAACCGGCCATACCCTCTGCCAAAACCGCGCAGGCATCATTGCCGGATTGAACAATAACGCCCAGCAACAAGTCATGCACCGTCACCTTCTGTCCTGCTTTCAGGAACATGGTGGACCCCTGAAGCCGCCATTTACGCCAGACCCGCTCACTAACCTCAAACTCATCATCCAGTAAAATATTGCCGTCGCGCAGTCTTTCAAAGGTGAGATAGACCGTCATCAGCTTGCTCATAGAGGACGGCGGCATGCTCTGGTCCGCATTCTGCTCAAACAGCACGGCCCCGGTGGCCGCCTCGATCATGATGGCTTCCCTCGCCTGTGTTTTTATCTGCGCCCCATGAGCCGCCGTAAACGTCAGGCTGGCAAGGGCAAGTCCAACAATGCAATTCCGTATTTTATGTGTCATCATATGTTTTTCTGATTTGAATGAAATTCTAATAATCCAAAATGATACGGGCCGTATTGTGGCCCAATGATAATATTCTGCCAAGTATAATTTCAGCTAACTCCACAGTTGGCTGAGGACCGACCCGGACACGATAGAGTTTTTGGCCATTTATATCCACCCTTTCAATCTTTGTATCACTGATATGGTGAATGGAATCAACGACTTTTTTCGCATTCTTCTGATCGGCATAGGCGCCGATTTGAACATAGATATTCTTGCCCCCCTCAATTTTATCGGCCCTTTTGGGTGGTTCGATTTTGACTATTTCAACGACAGGGTTTTTCTGTATCAGTGGTTCTTTCCGGGCCTGTATTTGGGTGGGTAGTTCGCCCCGCGGCCCTTTTACGGCCTGTACACGAACCCGCGTCACGCCTTTTTTCTCAAACCCCAACAATTGCGCAGCCCGCCGGGATACATCAATCAAACGGTCACCGACAAAGGGTCCCCGGTCATTGACCAGCAGGATCAACCAACGGCCATTTTCAAGATTTGTTACCCGCACATAGCTTGGCATGGGCAATGTGGTATGGGCGGCGGTCAGGCTATTCATATTGAAAACATCACCATTGGCGGTTTTGCGGCCATGAAATTTCGACCCGTACCATGAGGCCAGCCCAACTTTGTCATAATAGGGGTCCGCCGCCGGGCGATATATCTTGCCTGACACTTTATAGGGCTTGCCCACCTTATAGGTCGGGTTGGGTGGTGCGGAGCTTTTTAACGTTCGCGATGATGAGCCACAGGCCGCCAAGGCCAAACAAGCCATCAAAATTGAGAATTTGCCAAGTAAATTCATTTCAACTCATCCGAAAGCAAACTCACCCCAAGGGCATAGAAATTTGAACAGTTATAGCTCAATATGGCCCGGAAATTTTTATAGGTTAAAAAGGCCGGTCCCTTTGGCCCCGCCGGCATGATCAGGGACGCCTTGAAATTCGGGCCAGATACGGCGGGCAGGTCTGCGCCGTAAATGGTCCGAACCCCCATGTCCTGCCATTCTGCCAGACTATATTGCTTGCTATGGTCTTTTAAGGCCCGACGACAATATTTAACCTTTTCGGTTTGGCGAACCTTAGCCCACAGGCCATCCACATCCTCAGGCAGTCTTACCTGACGGCCCCATGTGCGGGATGACTGCCAGCCATGTTCCTTTAAATAATTGGCGATAGAGGCGAATACATCCTCTTTATCGGTCCATATATCCTTTTTACCATCTCCGTTAAAATCATAGGCATAGGCAAAGAAGCTGGACGGCATAAACTGGCCCTGCCCCATGGCGCCGGCCCAGGAACCTTTAAAATTCGCCGGGTTGACATGCCCTTCCTCAAGTATGTTCAGCGCCTTGATCAATTGGGTACGGAAATATTTTGGCCGCCGCATATCATAGGCCAGCGTTGCCAGTGAACGGATAACACTATAGCCACCAGAATAGCTGCCATAATTGGTCTCCATCCCCCATATACCGGCGATAAATCGTTGCTGTACACCGATCTTATCGGCTACAGCCTTTAGGGCGGCGGCATTTTCCGCCACCTTGGTACGGCCATTTTTTATCCGGGTCTGGCTGACACGTTTTGAGATATACTGGAAATAGGTCTGGGTAAATTCCGGCTGACTACGGTCCAGCTTTATGACCTTGGGATCCGGTTCAACCCCGGTAAAAGCGCCGTCAAAGGTCGCTTCGGATATACCCTTTGACAAGGCCTCCGTTTTTAGCTCTGCCAGCCAATCGGTAAAAGTCTGCGGATTATCCGCAACGATCCTCACCTTGGCCCAAAGGGGGCTTGCCGACCAAAAGACAATGAGAGAAAAGACCATAATCAAACGATTAATCACGTCACGCACCTTAATTTCCGAGCCTATAGCTACCTTATATGTATACAGGCCTATAATGTCGATAAATGATGACAATATAAAGGCATTTTTTTATGAGGGTTCAGTTTAAGTCCTTGACCTGTTAATCCTGATCCGTTAAATCCTGTGCTCACATATATTTGACCGGGTTATCTTGGATTATGGAGAGGTGGCAGAGCGGTTGAATGCACCAGTCTTGAAAACTGGCGTGGGTGCAAGCCCACCGTGGGTTCGAATCCCACCCTCTCCGCCAGCCTTATTTCTCTAATTGATGCTCCTCTTCATATTAATCAAGTTCACTTGTAGAAACAGATTAAAAGTCTTGTTTAAACAATAATTTATCTTTAATAATGCATATGTGAAGCCTTTAATGGGGGCCCCATATATTTTTTAATAAATAAATTGGAGAAAGAGCATTTCACCCGATAAAAATTATTTGCCTGCAAACGGCAGAAATATATTTAAAATTCATCGTTTTAAAATCATATTACTTATATTCCTAACCGTTTCAATCAGCTCCCTTTTTCTACCCGGAATTCGCATGCGAGGCCATGTTGCTTTCCTGAAAGCAACCGGGCAGATAACAGACATTTCATGGCCCGACCTTATTAATTTTATGAAACCTGAATCAGGCATTTCTGTTGGTGGTTTAATTGCGAGACGAAACCCTCATGCCGTAATCATTAATCCCCGAACAGGCGATGCCGACATTTTAACTGGGTCAAAACTTTACGCTAATAATTGTGCTGCTTGTCATGGAGGTGATGGCAAGGGCAGTGTAGCTACCCCTCCTCTCGCAGGGGTACAATTAAAACACGGCATAAGCGATTGGGCAATATTCAGGACTATTCGGTATGGTGTTCCGGATACCGCAATGGCCGCTCATCCACTGAAAGATTACGAACTTTGGCAACTCGTCACATATATCCGTTCAATGAATGTTGCTTCAACAAGCAGTGCGCCGAAAGAAAAGAAACAAATTGCAATAAATGTTCCCTATAATGACATCCGTTCATTGTCTCACCCTTCCAACGACTGGCTAACTTATTCAGGGTCGTACCGCTCCAATCGTAATAGCATATTGAAGCAAATCAATGTCAATAATGTGGATCAACTTTCCCTGAAATGGATTCATCAATTTGAGGGTAATTATGGTCGCGTTGAAACCTCTCCAATCATACGAAACAATATAATATTTATTACAGTCCCTTCCGATAATGTATTCGCGCTGGATGCCCATACAGGAAAGACAATTTGGAAATTTCACCATGACGCACCGGCTGAAGCCGCTAGAGGAAGCTACGCCGGTTCCGTTAATCGTGGTGTGGCTATTTTAAACGATAAAGTTTTTATAGCTACATCAGATGCGCACCTGATGGCACTGTCAGCCAGTACCGGTCGTAAAGTCTGGGAAAGTATTATTGAAAAAGACATCAGCCTATATACGGCATCATCTGCGCCATTGGCCTATAAAGACCTTGTGGTAACGGGCGTATCTACCAAGGGTGGGGGTCGTGGGGTTATAGTAGCCTATGATGCCAACAGCGGAGAGGAGCGCTGGCGATTTCATGTAATTCCAGGCCCAGATGAAAAAGGCAATGATACCTGGTCAGAAGAAAGTTGGCGCAATGGTGGTGCATCCACTTGGTTAACCGGGTCATATGATACAGAAAACGATATACTATACTGGGGCGTAGGCAATCCCAAACCTGATTATATTAGAACCGTCAGGAAAGGTGATAATCTATATTCCAATTCTGTGGTGGCCTTGCGTGGCTCAACAGGTGAAATTTTGTGGCATTTTCAATTTAGCCCCGGGGATAACCATGATTGGGATTCTGCACAAATTCCTGTATTGGCGGATCATGTATTTAATAATAAGGAGTCCTCTTCAAACCAAAAACGTGCGCTCCTCCTCTGGGCAAACCGCAATGGTTTCTATTATATTCTGGATCGAATATCAGGTAAATTTCTAAGTGCAACGCCCTTTATTCAGCAGACATGGGCCAAACGTATTGACGAAAATGGTCGCCCTGTTTTAAAAACTGAAGGTGCAGAAAATCGCAATGGTGTATTAACATTTCCCAGCAATAAGGGGGGCACGAATTGGTGGTCCCCCAGCTATGACCCTGGTTTAGGTCTCATATTCGTACCAACCCTTGAAACAGGAATGATATTTTTCCCCGGGATGGAAACCAATAGTCCGCCCATAGCCGCCGGGCCTATTTATACCGCAGTTCGCGCCCTTAATGCCTTTACCGGCGACCTTGTCTGGGAATATCGTAATGACACGAGAACCGTTGACAATACAACCGGCGGGTTGCTGTCGACACAAGGAGGTATCGTATTTGGTAGTGATATGAGTAGCTTCTTTGCTCTGAACTCACGCACAGGCAAGGAATTATGGTCCGTGGCCACCGGTGGAAAATTGAAGGGGCTCCAGTGACCTTTACATTAAATGGAAAGCAATTTGTGACAATTGCCGCTGGGGGTACTTTACTAACATTCGGGCTTCCGGATTCTGCGAGCCCAAATGATCAGAAGATACTAAAAAAGCAGAATTGACACATTATTGTATAGGACAACCTGACATTTTGCCTTTTTTATCGTTCAGGCAAAATTGTATAACGCTGTTTGTCACTTTCTGGCCTTCTATCATGCCGCCAATGATAAAAAACTTGTCTTCTGATACCAGCAAACCTCTATGATCCATGCTTGGTCGATCAAGGTGGCCTATCATTTGCCACTTATCCGTGGCCAATGAATAGCCCATAACGAAATCCGAGGGCCTGGACGGTTTTTTATCGTAGCCAATACCGTCATAGTTATAAGGGTTATCACTGCCCCCCGTAAAAATGATCCAGTCACCCTGCCCCCGGTATCCTCCGGAGGCCATGCGGTAAAGTGGTTTCCCGGGGTGGGACTCTATGCGTTGCCATTTAATGATTTGAGGTTTTTCAGGGTCAACCGTACCCTTGTAACAGGCCCTCACCGCCTGATATTTATGTCTGCCGTGCAGAGGGACTATTTTCTCGACACCATCACAAATGACAAACCTGTTGCCAATCGCCGCACCTGCGTGACCAAAAACGGCACTGCCCGGATAGGGGGTTGCCTGAAACCACTTTTTCTCAACCGTGTCATAGACCTGTGACAGGTTGACATTACCGGCGTTATGCCAGCCGGAGATTAAATAAATATATCGCCCGCCAATGAAAAAAGACACGCTGTCATCTACCGCAACCGGAATTTCCGGCATCTTATGATAGGTATTTTTTCCAGTGTCATAAATATATGACCACGGAATGGTCATTTCAGAAGAATCTTCTGCAACGGCATAGCCGCCAAAAATATAAATTTTGGGCCCTATGGCCAAGGCCGTTGCCGCCAATTCCCCCCTGTCGCCCGGAACAGCAGGAATTTTACGCCAATTTTTATTACCCAAAGTATAAGCAAAGCTATCCTGTGTCGTATCCTGCCAAGTTTTACCCTGCTCCAATCCTTTAAAGGAAAATAAGGTTATTACTTTACCAGTGCTGACAAGGCTAACAGCGTTGTTGGATAATGCGTTAGGCAATTTTACTAATGTCTTTGTCGTTATTATATTCTGAGCCTGAACTAGGTCAAAACCCCATATAGCCCATATAATACAGACCAGATAAACTATTCTTTTTCTCATCAGCCATCCCTGTTTTCTGGAAACCAGTCTTACTTTGAGCGATCACACCCTGCTTTTCAAACAATTTATCAAATGTCTGGAAGGGGACTAATTCCATTTGATAAACTTGGGAAAAACCATTGACTCGA